>JAHFEK010000046.1 GCA_023248495.1 Nitrospinales bacterium | reverse complement strand
AGAAGACGGGGTCGGCAATGCGGGGCGGTTTTTCCCCTCCCTCCGCTGTCATCCTGAGCCGCGGGCGCTTGGTACCACAGGTTTTAACCTGTGGTTGCGCCGACAGGCGCAAGAAAACCGCAGCCTTCAGGCCGCGCAACAGAATGAATTCTGTTGTACCAACGCAAAAAGGGTAACGGCAGGCATATTGCCTACCCTGCCCGGAAATAATGGATGATTTTTTCAAAGCTTGGGAAGTGGTATCATACCCGCCATGCCAGTACGTGCTTTTGGGGAAATATCCACATACCGGTTCCGCTTTCTTTTTTTCGTAATCGTGGCGGCGCTCTGGCTTCCGGCCCTTGCGCACGCGGCTGGCTATCCGCTTCAAATTGATGCCGATACTTACGCCGCGCTCAGCTTCCGGGTGCAGGCCGCCGCGGTGTTGGAGCAGGATCAGGCCGGGGCCGCGAACGGCGACGCCACGAAGGGGGGGGATCATTACGATTTCTTCGCGCGGCGCATTCAGTTGCTGGCCACAGGACAGGTAACCTCCGCGCTCTCGTTCATGATGATGCTGGAACACGCCCGCTACGGCCAAAACCATTCCCGCGGCACCGGCATGCAAACCGCCGACGCGTGGGTACAATTGAACATGTCCGAAGCGTTCCACCTGATGGCGGGGGTCTACAACCCGCCCTTTTCGCGCAATCAGCTCACCTCTGTCATGTACCTCATCGGGCCGGACCGACCGATTTTGGAGAACATGATGTTGGAGTCCCCCGGACTGTACGAGAAGCGGGATAACGGCGCGTGCCTTTGGGGCAACTTCAGCGGGCTGCAATACCGTTTTGCCGTTGGCAAAGGGGCAAAAAGCCCGATAATGGGCGATGAAGCGTTGCGCACAACATGGCGCGTGCACTATGCTTTTTTGGATCCGGAGCCGATCTACTACTACAAGGAAAGCTACCTCGGAAAACAGAGAGTCTTTACCGTCGGCTATTCTTACGACAAACAAGAGAGGGTAACGTTGGATGCCAGCGGCAACCCCGCCCCCTATACGGCGTCGACTTACGACCTGTTGATGGAGGGGGGCGGCGATGGCTCCACCTACAGCATCCTCTACGCATATTACAGCTACGATTGGGGAAACCCGGAACGCACCGGGGCCGACGGGCTTTTTGTGCAGGGCAACGGATGGACGCTTACTGCCGCTTATTTATCATCCCCATCGCAGCCATATGTCCGCTATACCACGTGGGATGCCGCCAGCGTCTCCCCCGGCGCCAAGCAAAAACGGACGGCAATCGGAACGAATTATTTTATGAAAGGACACGAATCGAAGTTCACGTTTGAATATGAGACCATCAGCTTCGACCTTGAAGGCTCCACCTACGACATGAAGAACCACGGCGTTTTCACCATCCAGTTCCAGGCCGCGTTCTAATCCCTTTATTGCCGCTTGAGCCAGGCGCGGGCACGCGCTTCGGGATCGGGATGTTGCGTAATGTCGGTGATGACGCACGCCATCTCGGCCCCGGCGCCCAAAACTTCGCCGGCGCGTTCCAGCGTTATCCCCCCGATGGCGGCGAGCGGATAATCAAAAAGCCGCTTCCACAGCTTGATGGCATCCACCCCCTGCGGAGGAAACGCCATCGCCTTTATTTTTGTGGGATAAATGGGGCCAAGCGCGATGTAGCTGGGGCGCAGGCCGTGCGCCACCGCCACCTCGTGATAGCAATGCGTACTGACGCCAAGCCGCAGTCCCGCCGCGCGGATGGCGGCGATATCGGCGGTGACAATATCCTCCTGCCCCAGATGCACCCCATACGCGCCATGCCGCATGGCAAGCCGCCAAAAATCGTTGATAAAAAGCCTGATGTTTTTTTCCCGGCAAAACGCCACGCTCTTTTGTATCTCATCCTCCAGCGCGGCCCCTTCCTGATTTTTCACCCGGAGCTGAAGGGTCTTCACGCCGCATGCCGCCAGCCGCTTCACCCAATCAAACGAATCGACAATCGGATAAAAATCGGGCCACGGCCCTTCGATGGCGGGAAACGGCGTTCGCTCCGCAACGGGATGGCGCGTCACCCACGGAAAATCCGCCGGTTCGCACGGAAACGGCGGCGGTTCCTCCGACCCGGCGCGGTAAGCGCCCTGCATGAAGCCGCGCGCCATGACAATTGCGTCGCGTATTTCAAGGCCGTGCGCCAGACCGGCGGCGATGGCGGTGGCAAGATTGGCAATCATCCCCTTGTGCTCCGACACCCGTTGCGGCGGCAACCGGTTTGTGGCGATCCAATAGCGATCCGTTCCATCGGTGAAATAATCAAAGGTGGCGGTTCCCCCCGGCAGTTGCCCCCCCTTCAGCAGCACCGCTTTGGGGCCCATCTCCACAATCTCTTCGGCGGCCCGCGCCATTTCATCATGACCGATAATCGGCCTGTTCAACAGTTGCTCGGCTTCGTCAATATCGGGGGTGAAAAGAGCGGTGACGGGAAAAACACTCTTCTTGATAAACGCGGCGGTCTCGGCATCCAGGCGGGTTTCGGAAAGCGACCCGTACACGTCGCCATCCAGGATGATGCGCGGCTCCGCCCCTTCCAGCACGTGGAGCAGCGCGGCGAGGTGCCCTTCATCATGCACCGGCCCCACCTTGACGACCGGGCGCGCCCCCGCCTCGTCCAGCGCGGCATCAAGGTCATCCAAAAGATCGTCCGGGTGGGTAAGCGCAAGATGCACCGGCTCGCCGGGTATCATCACCATCGATGAGGTGATGACGGGGCGCAATTCCATGCCGAGCGCGTCAAGCGTCCGCTCATCGCATTCAAGGCTGCCGGGACGATCGATGCCATACTCCCCGGCGGCGATGACGAAAGGGGACTTCCGTCCGTCCTTTACGTTGGGGTGACGCACGTCGCGTGGGGCCGCCGCATTATTTTTTTTCCTGATGCCAAAACGGCGTGCCAACCACCGGGGTGGAGGGGGTGGCGAATTCGCGCTCCGGCATCAGGCCGGCCTGATACCCCTTGTGGCCCGCCTCTATCGCCATCGCGAAGGCGCGGGCCATCGCCACGGAATCCCGCGCCAACGAAACGGCGGTGTTCAGCAGCACGCCGTCGAATCCCATCTCCATCGCCGCCGCGGCATGGCTGGGTTTTCCCAGCCCCGCGTCGATGATGCAGGGAATGTCCTTGAACCGGCTGCGGAATGTTTTTAAGGCATGGGGATTTGCCAAGCCGCGCCCGCTGCCGATGGGGGCCGCCCACGGCATCAGCACTTTGCATCCGGCGTCCAAAAGACGCTCGGCGAATACGAGGTCGTCCGTCATGTAAGGAAACACCTCGAATCCTTCCTTGATGAGTATCTTGGCCGCCTCCACCGTGCCGAACGGATCGGGCTGGAGATTGTAGTCGTCGCCGATGACCTCCAGCTTTATCCAATCGGTGCCGAACACTTCGCGCGCCATCCGCGCAACCGTGCATGCGTCTTTCACGCTGTAGCATCCGGCGGTGTTCGGCAGGATGTGGAGCTTCATCTCCTTCAACAGATTCAGGAACGCGTTGCTATCCCACTTGCCGCTGCCGTAACGGCGAAGCGACACGGTGACCACTTCCGCGCCGGACGCCTCTATCGCTTGGCGCATGATGTCCGGCGATGCGTACCGCGCGGTGCCGATGAAAAACCTGCTGGATAATTCTTTACCGCCCAATCGCCACATCATCAACCTCCCGGAAACGGCGTGACGATCTCGATCTCGTCCGATTCGCCCACTTTTGTTTTTTCGTACTCGCCGCGGGGAACAAACTCGCCGTTGAGCGCCACGGAAATAAACCGCATGTCTCCCCCCAGTGATTTTACAAGCTGCGCGACGTTCTCCACGCCGCCGATCTCGCGCGGTTCGCCGCCGATAACCAGCTTCATGAATGCCCTTCGTACAGTTCCGCGAACGCCGCGTCGGGCTTTCCGCCTTCCATCAAGCTTATCACCAGTTCCGCCATTTTCGGGGAGAAGAGGTAGCCGTGCCGGTACAGGCCGTTCACGCGGATAAGCCGGCCGCCGTGGCGGATTCGCGGCAGATTGTTGGGAAACGCGGGGCGGCACTGGGTGATCGTCTCGATGACGCGCCCCTCGGAAAATCCGCTGTGCATCGCATAGGCGGCGGAGAGCAGTTCCAGCGTGCCGCGCACCGATATGGGGCTGAGATCCTCGTCGTCGATGGCGGTGGCGCCGAGAATGAACTGACCGCCGGGACGTGGCACCACATAGATGGGATAGCGGGGGTGCATCATCCGCACGGGGCGGTTCAGCCGCACTTCCGGCGCGTGCACCCACACCAGTTCGCCGCGCACGCCGCGCAGGGCGGGAAGCTGCGTTTTGCCTTTCAGGCCGCGCATATCAAGCGCCATGTCAAAATCAAATCCGCCAATAGCGGTGTCGATGCGGCCATCGTCCACCGAGCGCACATGTACGCCTAGATTAAGCGTGGCGTATTTTTGCAGCCATTCACCCAGCACTACGAGCAGCCTGCGCGAATCGATCTGCCCTTCCAGCGGCAAATAAAGGCCGTCCATAAACGCGTCGTCGAGGTCGGGTTCCAGTTCGCGCAGCCCGGCCCCTTCCACGCGCTGCATCACCAGATCGCCGGTGTGTTCGTCCATCTTGCGCACCAGCCGCATCAGCTCGGCGCGATCCTGCGGGTGCGAGATCACCAGGCTGCCGGCCGCCTGGCAATAAACATCCCCGCCGATTTGAGGCAGGAGCTTCTGCCACATGGCAAGCGACGGATTGCCGAGGCGCGCCACCACCGGCTCGGCGTATTCCAATTCGCAATACGGGGCGATCATTCCCGCCGCCGCGTAACTGGTGCTGCCGGTTGCCGCCAAATCCCCGTCGTCAAATAAAGTGACGCGCCACCCCTTTTTGGCCAGCAGATAGCCGGTCAACCGCCCCATGATCCCCGCGCCCGCGATGCCGCACGTATTTCCTTTAGTCATTCTGTCCTGCTTCTCCTATGGCGGGCCGTATCTCCCATGGGGGACTGATGCGCCGCTGCTGTTTTTTTCAGGGGTTCATTTTACTCCAATACTCCCACCGTTTCATCCCGCGAATAAAATCGGTGGTGTCCCAGTTCGAAACTGATATTTTTAACGGGGCATGAGGTTGCTTCGCTAACGCTCGCAATGACCGTGTTTTGTCATTGCGAAGCTATCGAAGATGGCTGTGGCAATCTCACGGCCCACCCTTTCCGCCCTTCTCAACAGTCATTCGGCGTTGTCGCCGGATATGGCGTTGCGGATGGAGAAGGCCTTCGGCCTAAAAATGGATACCCTGCTCCGCATGCAAACCGCCCACGAGATCGCCGAAGTGCGCGGCAGGGAACAAAGCATCAAGGTGAAACGCTACACCGCCAAACCGCGCCCCACTCATCAAATGCTACAAAGTAAGACCTGCCTCTAATCCCGCCGTTTATTCACCGGGCAGACTCAGTAAGATTCAATCTTTAGGTTTATTCTCTGGATTAGCCGGGGTTTTTGTTACTGGCATTACCGGAGGGGCTGAATTTATTTCAATTATCTGCACGACAATACCGCTTAAAGGTAATAGCCATTTGGCGGTAGATAAGGAAAAGAAACCTGATGAATTAGCAATTACCAAGTCATCCGAATTAACACCAAAATGGTCATGTGCTATCTCATAACCATCAGGATAGGTAATTGTGTATTCTGCGCCATGTGTAGGGTGATTTACTCCTAATGATATAAACCTATTGGAATGAAGGATCGCTTTCACTTTCAAAGTCACAAAAAGCCCATCTATGTGTTTAAATTCTTCTAAACTGAAGTAAGCCTCGATAACTTCTTTTTTGGATGCCGTGGCACCTGTTGTGGGTGCTGAAACTGTCGGGGATGTTGCAGTGACCATTGACGGATATACACGAATGGGCTTTCCACAATTGCCGTGATTGTTACATCTCCGTGAACAAAGGTCAACTAATTCCTGGGGACACCTTACTTCGACCTCAGTCGTAAAATTTCCGCTGTATTCGCCTGGCATAGCGGTCCAGTGGATTTCATCCTGAATTTCATTTCTTGCTTTCCTGCATTTGAATGTAGTTGTATTTTCCGAGTGAAAAACACCGGCTATAATTGAAATGTGAGTGGTAGATTTATAACTTTCCCTGTATGGGTCGCCTATAATATCATGGATGCCATCATAAAAGTAGTTAAGAAAACTTCCGTCCTTGTCAATTTGTTGATCCATGAAATATGCTTTCAATGCCGACGTTTGCAGACTTCGCAATTCATCCTTGCTAAGCTTTTCTAAATAACTTCGCTCTATAACTGTCTCACCTAGCCTTTCTTTAAAATATTCCATCCACCCAGGAAGGCTAACAGTTATTTCTATAGCACCGAGAATCATTAAGGCCGTGCTAACATGAAGGAAAAACTGGATGGCCGTATTGAAAAATGTCGTTGATATGGGGCTACTCTGTTCTATATACAAAGTAGCAACACATAATAATACGCCGAAAAGGCAAACGATGATACCAAAAATAAATGGTTTTCGGCTGTTGGAAACTTTGCTCTTGTCCTTCGCGTAACTTGCGGTTATCTTGCTAAGGTGGGAATTTTTCTTAAGGAGGCTCTTGCGCTCCTTTTTCAGATCAACAACATCGCCCTCTAATGTCTTCAGCCGATCAGTATCGCTCATTTCCCCCTTCCGTCTCATGTAAAAACCACCTCCGGCTTCCACATGAAAAGGTGCGCTCAGCCAAGTGAGCATGGCCTTTAAACCACTAGGGACTGACAAAGGCTACACCAGCCACGACTACCTGAAAGGTACTAACCATAAGTGAGAAATCCCCATGGAAAAACTACTAAACCCTGTCTGTATTCATTGACAACCTCAACGCAGGGACGTTAACAAAAAATCAACCAAAACTTACTCTTCTTGATCTCTTATCATCTGTCGCCATGCTAAACGATTCTTATAAGATAATCAACAAAAAAGGACTATGATTAAAATCATGCTAGAAAACATGGCGTACTTTACAAAACCACATAAGCAATGTATTTACAATCAGATACAGATTGATTATATGGGAAAACAGCCATCATCGTCGCCTATCATCCCGACTCCACCTGAGTTTATTTCAGGATTTGATATGTTTGCAATGATTATACTTACATTGTTACAGATTAGCGCTGAACTCAGTCCCAAGAGCGATAGTCCCCCTTGCACACTAAAGGTATCAACCATAAGTGAGAAATCCCCATGAAAAAACTACTAAACTCTGTCTGTATTCATTGACAACCTCAACGCAGGAACGTTAACAATAAATTAACCATAAGCTTACTCTTCTTGATCTCTTATCGTCATACTAAACGATTCTCATAAGGCAATCAACAAAAAAGGAATATGACTAGAATCATGTTAGAAAACATGGCGTACTTTACAAAACCATATAAGCAATGTATTTACAATCAGATACAGATTGATTATATGGGAAAACAGCCATCATCGTCGCCTATCATCCCGACTCCACCTGAGTTTATTTCAGGATAAGCCTGATGCGCTTGAAATGATTAGACTTACATTGCTGCATATTAGTACTGAACTCACTCTCAAGAGCGACAATCACTTTGCACAATAGTTGTATGTTTCGCATTTTTTACGCTAGGCGCTCGCTGAAGGCTTTCAGGCGGCGCATCCCCTCTTCAATGCGGTCGGTGGCCAGCGCGTAGCTGAAGCGGAGGTAGCCTTCCGCGCCGAACGCGACGCCCGGCACCGGGCCGACCCCCGCGTGGTCGATCAGCAGGTTCGCCAATTGCGCCGAATCGCGGATGACCTCGCCCTCGAAGCTTTTGCCGAGCCAGCCGTTGAAATTGGGGAACGCGTAAAACGCCCCTTTCGGGACGGTGCACGAAACGCCATCCATCGAGTTGAGCGCGCCGACGATAACATCGCGCCGTTTTTTGAATTCCGCCAGTCGCGGAACGAGAAACGACATATCATTCAGCGCTTCCGCCGCCGCCAGCATCAGCGGCGTAACGGGATTGCTGGTGGACTGGCTCTGCAGCTTCACCATCGCCTTGATGATCGGCTCCGGCCCCATCGCGTAACCCAGCCGCCAACCGGTCATGGAAAAGCTCTTGGACATGCCGTTCACCAAGATGGTGCGCTCCTTCACGTCCGCCCCCAACTGCACGGGGGAGAGGTGCTTGTGGCCGTCATACACGATGGCGTCGTATATTTCATCCGAGATGAGGTAGATGTCGTCGTTCACGGCGATGTCGGCGATCTTGCGGATCGTTTCGTTGCTGTAGACCGCGCCGGTCGGGTTGCACGGCGAGTTGAGAATGATCGCCTTGGTGGCGGAGGTGATTTTCGATTTCAGCTCGGCCATGTCGGGGTTGAATCCGTTTTCGGGGCGGCAGTTCACGAAGACCGGCTTGGCCCCCGCAAGCAACACCTGGCTGGGATAGGTGACCCAGTACGGCGAGAAAATGATGACTTCATCCCATTCGTCAAACAGCACCTGCGAAATGTTATAGAGCGAATGCTTGGCCCCCATCGAGACGATAACCTGGCTCTTGGCGTATTCGACATCAAGCTGACGGCGGGTAAACTCGACGATGGCGGTTTTTATCTGATCGCTGCCGGCGACAGGGGCGTATTTGTTTTTCCCTTCGCGTATCGCCTTGATGGCAGCTTCCTTGGCCGGTTCCGGCACGTCGAAATCCGGCTCGCCCGCGGCGAAGCTGATGATGTCCTTCCCTTTCGCGTTCAGCGCCGTTATCCGCCCCGCCACTTCCATCGTGGCCGATTCCTCGAACGAGTCCATCCTCCGCGCGAGTTTCATATTCATTTCCTCCCCTTGGCGCCCAGCTTGCGCTTCAACGCGGCGGTGACCGCGGCCGGCACGAGGGCCGACACGTCGCCCCCCAGCCCCGCCACTTCTTTGATAATCTTCGAGCTGATGAAGGTGTACTCCTCGCTCGGCATAATGAAGACCGCTTCCACCTTTTTGTTTATTTTCCGGTTCATCTGGCTCAGTTGCAATTCGTATTCGAAATCCGAAACGGCGCGCAGGCCGCGCACCATCGTGTGGACGCCGCGTGACACGCAAAAATCGACCAGCAGGTTGTCAAACGCTTCCACCACCACGCGGCCATTATGCCCGGCGGTCGCCTTGCGGATGAGGCTCACGCGCTCTTTCACGGTGAAGAGCGGCTTTTTGGCCGGGTTCACCGCCACCGCCACGATGAGGCCATCGAAAACGGAAAGCGAACGGGTGATGAGATCAAGGTGTCCGTTGGTGATCGGGTCGAACGTCCCCGGATATACCGCTTTCATTCAGATCCCTCCGTGTTACGCGGCAGTCAGCGGGAGGCCGCTTGTTTCTTTAATTGTACCGCACGGCGGGCGGCATCGGCCAGCCCGGTGGCGGTGAACCCGCAGGCCTCCAGAAGCTCTTCGGGCGCGCCGGACGAAATGTATTCGTCCTGTATGCCCACGCGGATCACCGGCACCGGATTGTTTTCGGCAACCAGTTCCGCCACGGCGCTCCCCAATCCGCCGATGACGCTGTGCTCTTCAGCGGCGACCAACGCGCCGCTTTCAGCGGCGGCCTGAAGGACAAGGGCGTGGTCAATCGGCTTGATGGAGGCCATGTTGATTACCCCCGCCGAAATACCTTCCTTTTCAAGCAGCGCGGCCGCTTCCAGCGCGATACTTGTCATCAATCCGCAGGCGACGAAGGTGACATCCGTCCCCTTTTTCAATTGATCCCCTTTGCCCGGGGTGAATGTTTTGGATTCGTTAAAAACCACCGGAAACTTGTCGCGCGTAAGGCGGATGTAGACCGGCCCGACGTATGCCGCCGCCCAACGGATAACCGCCGCGGTCTCATGCGCATCGGCCGGCATGATAACGGCCATGCCGGGAATCGCGCGCATCAGGGCGATGTCCTCACCCGCCTGGTGCGATGGGCCATCCGGCCCGACGGTGATGCCGCCGTGTGTGGCGATAACCTTGACGTTTTGGTGCGGATAACCGACAGCCTGCCGCACCTGTTCCCACGCCCGCCCGGAAGCGAAGATGGCGAAGGTTGAAGCGAACGGTATCTTGCCGCCCGCAGCCAGCCCCGCGGCGGTGCCGATCATGTCCTGCTCGGCAACGCCCATGTTGAAGAAGCGTTCGGGGAACGCCTTGGCAAACGTCGAAGTGCGGGTGCTGCCGGAAAGATCGGCGTCCAGCACCACGATATCCTTATTGGTCTTTGCGAGTTCGGTAACGGTTTTGCCGTAGTAATCGCGCAATGCAAGCATCTCGGCCATATTATGCCTTCTCCCCAAGCTCGGTGAGCGCCTTGTTCAATTCGTCCGTGCTGGGGGCGGTGCCGTGCCACTTGGCCAGCCGCTCCATGAAGGAAACTCCCTTGCCCTTCACCGTGTGCGCCCAGATGAGCGAAGGTTTGTCGGATACTTTTTTGGCGTTGGCGATGGCGGCGAAAATCTGCCCGAAGTCATGTCCGTCGATTTCCTGCACATGCCAGCCGAACGCCTCCCATTTCTTCCCAATCGGTTCGATACCCATCACGTCGCAAACAAATCCGTCGATTTGCAGTTCGTTGTTATCCAGAAACGCGATGAGTTTCCCCAGCTTAAAGTGGGCGGCGCTCATGGCCGCTTCCCAAATCTGTCCCTCCTGCGTTTCACCGTCCCCCATCATGGCGTAGACGTAGGTGTCGCGCCCATCCAGCCGGTTTGCCAACGCCAAACCGTTGGCCTGCGAAAGACCCTGTCCCAGCGAGCCGGTGGTGATCTCAACGCCGGGGGTGGAAGGGGCATAGGGGTGCCCGCTTAAAATGCTTTCATATTGGCGCAAGGTTTTAAGGTGCTCCCTGCCGAAGTAGCCGCATTCGGCCAACACGGCATACAGCGCCGGGGCGCCGTGCCCCTTGGAAAGAACGAATTTGTCGCGCCGATCCGCTTTTTTGCGATCCGGGCCGTGATCCATCACGCCGCAATAAAGTGCCACCAGCATATCGATGGCCGAAAGAGAGCCACCCGGGTGTCCGCTGCCCGCGGCATGGATCATCGTAAGGATGTCGACGCGCATCCGGCGCGCGATTTCCCTTAACTCAGTAATGTCGGTTGTCCGTTTCACAATTAATTTACCCCCAAAAACCGATTAAGGATAACACACACCCCTTAGGCAGGCAAACGGGGATATGCGCACATTGTTCAATGCGATTTGCCGTATCCCGGCCCCCGGTAAAATTGGTTGCCCAATGTTTGGTAAAATAGCTTAAGATAAGGGAAATATGGATAATTGCATTTTTTGCAAAGTTATCGCGGGAACGCTGCCATCGGATAAAATTTTTGAAACCGACACCATTCTTGTCATCGAGGACAGATACCCCCAAGCGCCGAAACACTACCTGATACTTCCCAAAAAACATGTGGATGGCGTTACCAGCCTGAGCCTGGACGACAAAGAACTTCTGAACGACATGTATCACGTTACGCGTGAAGTGGTTAAGAAAAAGGGACTCGAAAATAACGGATTCAGGTTGGTTGTCAACCAAGGGGTGAATGGCGGCCAGACGATTTTCCATCTCCACATGCACCTTTTAGGAGGCAGACCGATGCACTGGCCCCCCGGCTGATTTTTCTCACTCCTCTTTCCCTTCAAACTTGCGCCCACCCTTTCCTGTTCCTTTGAATAGCCACGATTTTTCCATCAAAAACTAACAATTCAAGTTAGCTGCTCACCGCGCCAATCTATTCGGCCCACCGGGCCGATTGTCCGTAAGGATTTCCTGCCCTGCCGCGGAGAAGGGACAAAAAACGAATATTCAAGCATTCACTTAAGTACTTGAATATTATCCCATTACGTCATTTTATTCTTATTGCGATCCGCCGCTTTCAGTTATAATCCCCCTTGTGGCGGGAGAGTTATCCCTCAAAAAATGGCAGGCCGGTTGGTCTTGCCAGTCTGCGTGGAGGCCCGGCGCGGGGGGGGGGCTGACCCGCCCCGCATTGAAGACGGTTCTTTTTTTATGGAGGTGCATCTCAATGGCTGAACAGGTAAGCATCACGCCGGATGTGGTTTTGGATTTGGGGAAAAAGGGATGCGGCGACCTAGCGATCACCCTGATGCAGAAAATGAAAAACGTCGATGGGGGCCATGTGCTGGAGGTGCGCGCGCTTGATCCCGGAGCGCCCAACGACATACCGGCGTGGTGCCGAATGACGAAAAACGAGCTTCTCGCCGGCCCTTGCGGGGAGGACAACGCGTTTTACTACATAAAAAAGAAAATCAAGTAAGTGTCTAGCGCCGCAGGGTGCATGACGTAAACAATGGCATTAACAGCCGACACTTAATAATTTTACAGGAGACCGTACCATGTCAAAACTGATGATCAGCATACCCCACGCCAAAGACAATACCGACAAAGTCACCGTCGGTTTCGTGGTGGCGAACGCCTCGGTGGCATCCGGCGTTGAAACCGCCATCTGGCTCAGCGTGGAAGGCGTGCGCCTGGCCGTCCCCGGCTACGCCGACACCATACATGAAGAAGGATTTTCACCTTTGAAAAAGTTGATGGATGATTTCATCGCGGCGGGCGGCATCATCTGGCTCTGTTCCCCCTGCGTGAAAAAACGCAAAATCGATGAAGCGGGCCTTATCAAAGGCGCGACCATCGTGGGCGGAGCGAAGGCGGTTGAATTCCTGACCACCGGCGGTTCTTGCATCACCTACTAATCCTGCAAAACCGGCATCAATGACTGAACAATATTTTAACGTTCCGCCGGAAGCCAAGGCGGGCGTTCACGTTTGCGAAGGGGGCAACCTCGACTGCGGGTCGGGGTTGCTGCTCATCATCAACAAGGCGATGACCGCCGTGCCGGAGGGAGACATCCTCGAGATACGGAGCACGGAGACGAGCGTAAAAGAAGATCTTCCATCCTGGTGCCGGATGACGCATAACCCGTACCTCGGCTGGCGGCCCGCCGAAAATCATAAGAAGTTTTTTGTCCGGCGCGGAACCGGCGGCAAGAAGCCGGATGATGACTACCGGAAGGCGCGCGAATATGTTTGGCGCACGCGCGTGGGCTGGAGCGGCGGCATGCAAACCAAGGTGTTTTGCCGAAACCATTCGTGGGTGGCGGGCCAACCCGCCAGTTTCGACCTGAAGGATGACGCCCCCAGCGCGGTGGAATACCTGCTCGGCGCGCTGGGCAGCTGCCTGGCGATGGGGTTCCAAATACGCGCCTCGCGCCAGAACCTGGAAATCGAGCAGGTGGAAATCTCGCTTAACGGAAAGATCGACAACATCTTCGTCTTTCTCGGCGCGGAAACCGAGGGACATAGCGGGTTTAAAGAGATCACCGGCGAGGCGTACGTAAAATCAGACGCCACGCCGGAAATATTGGAACAGCTGTGGCGGGAAACGCTGGTGGCCTCGCCCGTTCTAAACACGCTGGTTCACAATACGGACATTTCCATCGGGATGAAGACAATTTGAAATCGAAAAGAAACGGGAGTTTTTAATGAATAATTTACCGCTCTTTCCCGTCACGGTCGTCGGCAGTATGCCGCGATCCGCCGACATGCTGAAAGCCCTCCACAAAAAACAAAAGGGCGCCATAACTAAAATGGAATTCGATGCTATCGCCAACAAAGCGGTGCTGGAGGCGCTTCGCATCCAGGAAGAAGCCGGAGTTGAAATCGTAAGCGACGGCGAGCAACGCCGCGACAGTTTTTTTTCCTTCATAGCAGAGCATATCGAAGGAGCGCGATTGATGACGCTGGCGGAAATGCTGGATTTCGTCGAAGACAAAGCCGCGTTTGAGCGGCTATTAAGCGCGCTGGACGTACCCGCCTTCGCCCTGAAAAACCCCGTGGCCGTGGGCAACCTGAAAAGAAAAAGCCCGCTGGCGCTGAACGACTACCTTTATCTGAGGAAACAGACCGCCAAGCCGATAAAAATGACGCTGCCCGGCCCGTACCTCATGACGCGATCGATGTGGGTCAAAGCGCTCTCCAGCAAGTTTTACCCCGATAAAGAATCGATGGGAAACGCCGTGGTCAACATCCTGCGCGAGGAACTGGCGGCCTTGTGCGATAACGGCTGTCAGTTTGTGCAGTTTGACGAACCGGTGTTGACCGAAGTGGCCTTCGCCGGGCCAAACGAAACCCATACCTTCATGTGCGCGGCCCTTTCGGAAAAAAGCAGCCCCAAAGAAGAATTGGATTTTGCCGTTGACCTCATCAACCGCGTCGTTAAAGGCTTCAGCGGAAAAATTAAAACCGCGCTGCACGTCTGCCGCGGCAACTGGAGCCGGAAGGAAAGCGTCCTTTTGAGGGGTGCCTACGGGCCATTGATCCCGTTCTTCAGCAAGATGGACGTGGATCAGTTCGTCCTGGAATACGCCACCGATCGCGCCGGAAGCATCGATGTCCTTGCGGATCTGCCATCCAACAAAGAGATCGGCCTTGGGGTGGTGGATCCCCGTACGACAGAAGTGGAAACGGTCGAGTTCGTGGTGAATAGAGTGAGGGGATTGCTCAAACACCGGCGGCCAAATCAGATTTACCTCAATCCCGATTGCGGCTTCGGCACATTCTCGGACAGGCCGATGAACACGGCAGAAATCGCGGCAAAAAAAATGCACGTAATGCGCGTAGCGGCTGAAATACTCCGCGGCGAATACAAATAACCGTATTAACAATATTTTCAAGGAGGAACTTGCCCATGTTTAACGCACGCGAACGTCTCATGAATTTCCAGAATGGGGTCGGAACCCTTATGAAGGAAAACCCGGGAACCACCTCCGCCCTCATGGGCTTTGTCGGCGCTTCGCTGACAAAGGGGGCGCTCACCGTCCGGGAAAAGGAACTGGTAGCCATAGGCATTTCGGTGCACACCGGCTGCGAGGACTGCATAGCGGTTCATACCTACAAAGCGTTGGAAGCAGGTTGCACGCGGCAGGAAATACTCGAATCTTCCGGCGTGGCCATAATGCTGGGCGGCGGCCCGGTATTGGGAGCATCCGCTTCGCTGCTGATCTCCGCGCTTAACGAGTTTGAGAAGGATTTTACAGGTAAAAAAACCGCCAGTGCGTGACTTTTCGCTGATGAAAATACTGCGCACGCTGGGCACCGCATTGGGCGGTGCCCTTCTCATTGCGGCGGGAATCATGATCGTCCCCATTGCAGCGGGAAATTACATCATCAGGGAGGCCAAGGCGGAAGGCTATTTGGCCTATACCCCCGTGGAAGCGTATAACCTGGCCAACAGGATATGCACTCAATGCCACACCACGGAGCGGATAAAGAAATATTGCATGCGGTGCGGCCCCCCTTTCATCGTGCTGGTGCCCCACATGCAGACGTTTATAGAAAATTACCGGGTTTCAAAACCAGGCTTGAAAATAGAGAACATCACGGAAACCCAAGCCGCCGTCATCGTGCAGGTGTGGAACGCCCTAGTGGGGAACTGGGAGGCGGATTTCAGGGAGGACGACATCATAAAAATGCTGGGGAACTATGAAATCCTGAAAACGCTCTACCGGGTTCCGCAGGATAAAAGATATATCGAGATGGCCCTTATGGGAAGGGAAGACCTCAAAGTGGGCTACATGGCCGATATGAAAAAAATCCTCCAAAACCCGGAAACCCCGCCTGATGGCGGCCATGAACCTAACGCCAACCATCATCATCCGCATTAAAGAAACGAATATGAACATGAAAGACTTTTTCGCCGTCAGACTGCCGGCGATTGTAAAAGGGGTCAACCGGTCAAATGTCATTATCGCACTCGTCGCGTTAGCGATAATCCTTAACGCCCTTTTCAACCATTTGGTGTTGTCTCGGAGCGGATTACGGGAAATGATTGAGGCGGGGAATAAACTTCCCGATTTTTCAATGAAACTGATCGATGGCCGCGATGTTTCAAACCGGGACTTTTTGGGAAAACCGGCCGTCTATTTTTTCTTCGCTAACTGGTGCCCTTGCGCGCATCTATCGATCAAATTTGTCAAAAGGGCCTTTGAAAAAAACAAAGGAAGCAACCTTGCCATCTACGGCGTCGGCATTCAAGACTCAACAGCCCGATACGGGGATTTCGTCAAAAAACATAATATTGAATTTCCCGTTGCGAACCGGGGCGGGGACGATTTTGCCGAAAGCTTGGGGATTCGGACAACCCCCACGCTGGTTTTCGTGGACGATAAAGGGATCGTCCGGTTTCATTTTCTGGGGAAAGTGGAGCGGTATGAGCAGGTGGAAACGGGACTCAACACCATAATGGGGACTGCCACATCGCCTTAAAAAACCATAGCATTCATGCCATACACCATCATTTACTTAAGATAATGATTGGGATGGAGGGGGAGAGAATCGGCCTTGGCGAAATAGTCGAGATGCCAACGTACCATTACGGAGCGATATTTGAAAAAATGACTAATCACAAGACAGGGATCATCTTGCGATTCCCCGCCCGTAAAAAAGGCGGGAAACAGGGCTAAATCGACATCATATATATTTTCATCTATGAGTCGTGGTGCATTTTTGCCAACAGTCAACAAGTACGATGCTAGACCTTATGGAAATTGGAAGCCTTCTTCCGCGAATTTTTTCCTCAGCCGTCAGTGTGCCTTCAAGCCATAAATAAAGATTATCTAGAATCCAATAATCTTAATGCATAGCCTTACATTACATTGCGTTACGCAACTACTGACCATAAGGTAAACAGTATATATAGATTTATTCCTATGTTAAATGGTACTGCTAACATTGAAGTAGTTTTCCCTGTTTCCCAATCCGGCACGAATCTAGCCCTGAAAAATGCATCCATAAAAAACCAAGCACCCCAAATCACATAGATATAAATAAATATGTATTGCGGATATTGCTTGCATCTCAACCACTTTAACAAAAATTTTCACTTCCCAAGAAATTCACCATCACCAAGGAGCTTTATTAATGGAACCAAAGACAAAGAACGATCATATAAAAACAGAGAAAAGGCGGTTAAAACGTGCCTATTCAACGAAAATACTGCCATTTATTGCAATGGAGCGTCCATAATCCGCTATAAATTCAAGACGCAATCATATAGATACCATCCTATATTTGTTCCACTTGGCTATGTGGCCAAGCCTGATTTATGTGGGAACCGGCATTTAGAGCCAATAACTGTTTGAACGGAGCATGGGATGCTTCGTTAACACTCGCAATGATGGCTATTTGCCATTGCGAGACAATAGAAAATGGCATTGGCAATCCCAAACTGAACCCCACCTTTTTCCACCCGTTATGGCAGATTGGTTTCCTTTTGGTGCTTCGCTGGATAAAAAGTATATTCCTCTTACTCTTACTAGTGCGGTTTCTTCTGAACATAATCTTCGCCCCACGCATACGCCATACAACTTATTGTTATATTGTCATCAAGCCAAAATATTCCACATAAAGCCGATTTCTTCTGGGCTTGGAAGCCAAGCTCGGCATTATTTTGCTATTTTTGGGCGTTGCATGGGCGTACAGGCTATGCTACTATCTTTTTTTCCTCAAAATGGGAATAAGCGGTAGAAATCATCACGTTAACCTTGTAGCTGTTATTATTTTAATAATTGAGAGGGGTGAGTTGTTTGCCCGGTATAAAAGTACGGGAAAGCGAGCCTTTTGAGCTTGCGCTGAAACGTTTCAAGAAGCAGTGCGAAAAAATCGGCGTGTTGTCCGAAATTCGTAAGCGTGAGCATTACGAAAAGCCGTCCGTGAAGAAGAAAAAGAAAATCATTGCGGCGCGGAAAAAGAAATATAGCCGCTACTAACCGCGGAAGAAGGGTTTCACATGCCGCTGAAGACACGGATCGATGAAGATTTTAAGGCCGCATTCAAGGGCCAGGACAAATTGGCCGTCGAAGTTCTGCGCATGGTGAAATCCGAGATCAAGAACCGCGAGATCGAAAAGAAAACGGCGCTGGACGACACGGAAGTATTGGCCGTGCTCTCCAGCGCCATCAAAAAACGGCGCGAATCGGTCGAGATGTTCACAAAAGGGGGCCGGCCAGAACTGGCCGAAAAAGAGCAAAAAGAGGTGGATTACCTCACGCGCTACCTCCCCGTCCAGCTTGGCGAAGCCGAAATCCGTGAAAAAGTGAAAGCCGTCGCCGCGGCCATGGGCAACCCCGACGTCAAACAGATGGGCCAGGTCATGAAGGGCGTCATGGCGGAGATCGGCAAACAGGCCGACGGAGCCACGGTGAGCCGCGTGGTGAAGGAAGTCCTTTCCGGAAAGTGAGCCGCCGGTATCGCTAGAAAGGGGCCATGATGGCAGGTCTCTATCCGCAAGATTTGATCGACCGTGTCCGCGAAGCGGCTGATATCGTCGACGTCATATCCTCCTACATTCCCCTCAAAAAGAGCGGCGCGAATTTCACCGCCCGTTGCCCGTTCCACACCGAAAAAAGCCCCTCCTTCAATGTCAACCCCGCGCGCCAGATTTGGCACTGCTTCGGCTGCGGCGAAGGGGGGAACGTCATCACCTTCGTGATGAAGCACGAGAAAATGAGCTTTCCCGACGCGCTGGCGCTGCTGGCCACCCGCGCCGGCATCCCCCTGCCGCGCGACAAAGAGGGGGAGGACAACTCATACATCTACAATATCAACAAAGAAGCCGCCGATTTCTACCAGCGGCAGCTTAAAACCGCCCCGTCATTCGTCGGGGAATATATCAAAAAGCGCGCATTGACCCCTGAAACAGTTGAAAAGTTCCGTATCGGCTACGCGCCAGACGCGTGGGATGCCCTCTACCGACACCTCGTGGAGAGGAAAATAACCCCCAAAGAGATCGACAAAGCGGGATTGACGAAGCTTTCCTCCGCCGGGAACCCCATCGACCGGTTTCGCAACCGGCTCATTTTCCCGATAGTGGACGAGCACAACCGGGTGATCGCCTTCGGCGGACGGGCGTTGGCGGACGATGAAAAGGGGCCGAAGTATCTCAATTCCCCCGAAACCCCGGTCTACAACAAATCGCGCGTACTCTACGCGCTTAACTTCGCCGCCGCCAAGGCGCGGGCCGCCAACCGGATAATGATCGTGGAAGGATACATGGACGCCATCGCGCTGCATCAAAGCGGATTTGAAAATGTGGTGGCCTCCTCCGGCACCGCGTTCACGGCGCAGCAGTGCCGCGCCCTCAAGCGCTACACCCAAAACCTTGTCATGATTTTCGACGGCGACGAAGCGGGCCGCCGCGCCGCTGCCCGCGCCACCGAAGTGGCGGCGGAATTGGATATCCGCCCCAGCGTGGCGATGCTTCCCGCCGGGGTGGATCCCGACGACCTTATCAAGCAGGGGGGAGCGGCCGCCTTCGAAGAGATCGTGAAAAACGCCCGCCCCTACATGACCTACCTCATAGAGCAGGCCTGCCGAAAATTCGACATCACCACGCCGGAAGGGAAGGCGGACGCCGTCCGCTCGCTGTTGCCGGAGCTTTCCACCATTGCCGGGCCGATAGAGCGGGCAAGCTATGTGGAACTGCTGGCCGAGCGCACCGGCATACCGGCCACCGCCATCGGCGGTCAAATCCGCAGCACCACCCCCCGCCACGCGGCGGCACCGCTGGGGCAGCCGATCCCTCGCACCGCCGTCCCGCCGACCCCGCCGCCCCGCCGCGTCCGGCCCGCCTCGCCGATGGAAAAGTGGATTATCCAGATTGTCCTGGATAGCCCCCAAACCTTGGACGGCCCGCTGGCATCTCTCAAAAACGAAGATTTGGAAACCCCCGAATATCGCCGGATGCTGGAGCATTTTCGCTTGGAACTTGAGAAAAACAGGGGGGCCACCGCCGGCGAATTAATAGAAAGTTGCCCCGATGCGGGACTTAAAGGAAATATGCGGGCCCTAATAATTGAGACGCGCGACAACGACAACGAAAGAAACGGCATAATTATCAATGACTTCCTAGCAAGGCGTGATAGTGGCCGTATCCGAAAAGAGAATATCGCCGATAAAAAGCAAAGGGCAATTAGCAATCTGGAGCGGAAAGAATGATTGTTTGCTCCTGAATTATATGTTAATTTATTCTCTTGTTCTTTCGCCAAAAAACCTTATTCAATAAGGATCCGATTGATATGAGTATTAAGCAGTTGCGGAATTTGCCCGAAGTAAAACAGCTCCTTTCCTCCGGCAAAGGCAAGGGCACCCTCTCCCAAAAAGAATTCGACACCGCCCTGCCGCCCAACCTTTTCACCGGGGATCAGCGCGACCGGATACTGCAACATCTTGAAGAGCACAAAATCAAAATCGTGGCGGCGGAAGAGCCCCGCAAAAGCGCCCGCGCCAAAGCAGCCGCCTCCGGCGAAGAAGCGGAAGAATCGGTATCGCTCTCCTCCGAAGACCCGGTGCGGATGTATCTCAAGGAAATGGGAAGCATTCCGCTGCTTACCCGCGAAGGGGAAGTGACTATCGCCAAGCGGATTGAAGAAGCCCAAAACCGCGTTATCGACGCGATGATCACCTGTCCCCTCACCATCAGGGAAATCGCCAGCCGGGTCGAAGAGCTGAAAAACGGATCGATCACCATCCAAAGCATCGTGAACTGGGGGGATGTGGAAGAGACGCCCACCAGCAAAATCCTGATGGAGACCAAACGCGTCGCCAAAGCGGCCGAAAAAGTGGAAGAATCCTTCAAGGAATGGCGCAACGGCGTGGAGCTGGCGCAGCGGAAAAGCACGGTCAACAAGGATCCGCAGGGAAAGAAAAACATTAAACTGCTCGAGACGCTGCGCAAGCGCGTGCTGGATGTGAACCTCAACCAGATGCAGCTTGACGACATCGTCGGCGTGATCGGCAAATACAACCGGCAAGGGCTGGAAATGCTGCACGAACTGAAAAAGCTGGAAGACCATTTGCACCATGCGGCGCCGCCCAAAAAAGGGGCGAAGAAGGACGCCAAGGCCAAAGCCCCCGCCCATGCGCCGGTCAAGACAAACCCGGAGGAACTCCGTAAAAAGATCGCGGCCGTCAAAGCGCGGATGCGGGTGCTCGAAAAAGAGGTGGGGGTCGATCCCGCCACGCTGGCCATCATCAAACGGCGCATCGACGGCGGCCGGATCGACGACCGTCAGGCGAAAAAAGAGTTGGCCGAAGCGAACCTCCGCCTTGTGGTCTCCATCGCGAAGAAATACACCAACCGCGGCCTGCAATTCCTCGACCTGATCCAGGAAGGCAACATCGGCCTGATGAAGGCCGTGGACAAGTTCGAATACCGGCGCGGCTACAAGTTTTCCACTTACGCCACGTGGTGGATCCGGCAGGCGATCACCCGCGCCATCGCCGACCAGGCGCGCACCATCCGCATTCCGGTGCATATGATCGAAACCATCAACAAGCTGATCCGCACCTCGCGCCATCTGGTGCAGGAATTGGGGCGCGAGCCGAAGCCGGAAGAAATCGCCGATAAGATGGCGATGAGCGTTGAAAAAGTCCGCAAAGTTCTCAAAATTGCCGAAGAGCCGATCTCGCTCGAAACCCCCATCGGCGAAGAGGAAGATTCGCATCTGGGCGATTTCATTGAAGACAAAAAGCAAATCTCGCCGGTGGAATCGGTGATCAAGATGAACCTGAAGGAGCAGACCGCGAAAGTGCTTCAAACCCTGGCGCCGCGCGAAGAGATGGTGTTGCGCAAGCGGTTCGGCATCGGCCTTGATTCCGAGCACACGCTGGAAGAGGTGGGCCAGGACTTCGAGGTGACGCGCGAGCGCATCCGGCAGATCGAAGCCAAGGCGCTGCGCAAGCTGCGCCACCCCAGCCGAAGCAAGCGGTTGCGGAGTTTCATAGAAAGCTGATCAATAAGGGCCGCCGCGCCAGCCAACGGCGCGGCGCTCTTTTTTTATGTGGGCCTATAGCTCAGTTGGTT
>JAHFEK010000004.1 GCA_023248495.1 Nitrospinales bacterium | reverse complement strand
GTGCGGGCCTTGTTCACCTGATAGGGGAACTCGGTGATGATGATGTTTTCCTGGTCGCCCCGCTTATTGGTCTCGAATTCCACGCGCGCGCGGATGCTGATGTGTCCCCTGCCGGTGCGATAGGCGCTGTGGATGCCGGCGCGGCCCAGTATTATGCCGGCGGTGGGAAAATCCGGCCCCGGCACGATGGCGATGAGGTCGTCGATGGAACAATCGGGGTTGTCGATGAGATGTTTAACGGCGGCGCAGACCTCTCCGAGGTTGTGCGGCGGCACGTTGGTGGTCATGCCGACGGCGATGCCGGAACTGCCGTTCACTAAAAGATTGGGGAAGCGGCAAGGGAGCACCGACGGCTCCCGCATCGAGCTGTCGTAGTTCGGGGTGAAGTCGACGGTGTCTTTTTCCAGATCGGCCACCATTTCGTCGGTGAGGCGGTGCATCCGCACTTCCGTGTACCGCATTGCGGCGGCGGCGTCGCCGTCGATGCTGCCGAAGTTGCCCTGTCCGTCAACCAGCGGATAGCGCATGGAAAAATCCTGCGCCAAGCGGACTATGGTGTCGTACACTGCGCTGTCGCCGTGCGGGTGATATTTACCGATAACATCGCCGACGATGCGGGCGGATTTCTTATACGCTTTGCCGTAGCTGTTTCCCATTTCGTGCATCGCGAACAGCGAGCGGCGGTGCACCGGCTTGAGACCGTCGCGCACATCGGGCAGTGCGCGCCCCACGATCACGCTCATCGCGTAATCGAGGTACGAAGACTTCATTTCGTCTTCGATGTTTACCGGGATTTGCCGAAGGTCTTCCTGTTCCATGAACTGCAAATTATATCAGACGGCAGGATGGTTGAAACATAAATATGCGGCATTTTCCGCATTTTAACGCATTGAATATCCGAGTGTTGGTATATATAATCCGCCAATGCGCTTTAAAAACCGGTTCTACATTTTTGCAGGGCTTTTTTGCGCAATTTTTCTTTTGCCGGATATGGCCTCGGCGGCCGGGGGGAAGGTGCCGTCAGCCCTCCAACTGGGGGAATCCATCGTTCTCCCAAAGGGAAAAACCGAGATTGGCATGGGCGGGGATGTCATCCAACGGCAAGACGGCGAAGTATGGTACACCACGCCAGCGCTATATGTACGTCACGGCATAACGGACAATCTGGAACTGATACCGCTGGGGTTGCGTTGGCGGGTTTTTAATTTGCCGGCCAAAGGGTATCAGATGGCCCTCAAGGGACGGCTGGCCGGGGCGAACGACAACAGTTCGGGGCGGCAATTTGTCAGTTGGGAGGTGGCTACCGAGGGGCGGCTCCGTTTGGATGATGAAATGGCGGTCACCTATTATGCGGGGAATTACCGCTCCGAGTATTCCGGCGCGTTTGCCAACGCGTTTGAGGTTTCCGGGGGGATATTGCTTTCGTTTGGCCCGCCGGCGGCGCTGGAGGTTGTTTACGGCCACCAATGGCGCGAGGGGATGGGAAGCGTTCAAGGCGATGCGATCGGCATGACGCTGACGGGCAACCCGGAACCGGGGACGCAGGTGTATATTGCCACCACCAGCAGTCTGCTTACGCACAACGATTCCTTTCGTTTTTACGGTATTGGAAATATCAACCAGATTTATTCTTTCGGCGTGAAGTGGGTGTTTTAAGCGTCGCTTTCTGACCGCCCCGCCCAGGTTCATGATTTTTTCAACGATATCGGTTTTCTATGCTAGTTTTGTAGTGTACGGATCCGGATAAAAAGTAACTTGAGGATTCATAAGTATGTTGTGTCCCAAATGCCGCAAAGAGATTGACGATCTGGTCACGGAGTGTCCGCATTGCCGTATTCAGGTCCGAATGTACCTGAAGAAGCAGAAGCAGAAAGCGGAGGACGCCAAAAAAGCCGCCGCCGCTCCAGCGCCAACTGATAAGGGTGGATCCATAAATCCGGTTATCGTTATTGTCATCGTTGTGGCCGCGGTTTTTGGTTACTACCATTTTGTTGTGAAGGGCAAGATGGCGGAAGTCCAGCAACCGCCCCCCGACGCTCCTGCTCCCGCCGCCGCGCCAGCGGAGAAATTGCCGACGCTTGATGATGTGCAGCCAGCAGAGGAGAAACCCGTGAGCGCCATCAGCGGGCAGGAAGCGGTGGAAAAGGTGGATAAAATAATCGAGCGGACGTCGCCATTTATCATTGGACATCCAAAGCCGCCTTCGAAACAGGATTGATCCGTGCCTCGCGGGGGGAGATATGCATGAAGCCCACGGTGAAAAAGAGACGTCTTAAAAAAAGCGTTCGGCCGCCGATGCCGCGGCCGACGAAAGTGAAACCCTCGGCCAAACTCTACAGCCGGAAGAAAAAATCAGTCTCGCAGGGCAACACCGTTTGATCGATGGCGGTGAGGGGCGAGGAAAATCAGTCTTCGATTTTCCTGATGCAGTTATCGAACCAGAGGCACTTTTCGTTGGTGCAATCGGGGATGCGAAGGTAGCAGTCGGTGAAGCCTTCGGCCAGTTGGATAGTCCAGATAAGGTCTTCTTTTTTCTCGTATCTCTGGACGGATTGGATGCCCATTACTTTGGCGATTTCCCGGATATCATCAAGCGTCATCGGCATCTCTCCCTGTTCATTAAATCGTGCATCCGAAACGTTACAATTCTAGCATAAGTGGACGGTGCGTCCCTAGGCAATTTAGTGATGAATGGATAGGGCAGGCTTATCGCCTATCGCCAGTTTTTCCCGGCGGGGCGGCGTGTTACGGCCCGTACGGGAATTTAGCCCTCATTGTTATGGATAATGCGGGCTATGCATCCCTTACCGGCTTGGATCAGCATTGCCGCAGCTTTGCCAGCGATTCAATAAACGGCGCCTCGGCCACCCCTTTTTCGGTGATGATGGCGGCAATAAATTTATTGGGGGTAACGTCGAACGCCGGGTTAAGTATCCGCACGCCGTCCGGGGCAATCTGCCGGTTGCCGATGTGGCTTACCTCGCGGGTGTCGCGCTCTTCAATCGGGATATGGGTGCCGTCCGGGATGTTGAAATCGATGGTGGAAAGGGGGGCCGCCACGTAAAAAGGAATGTTGTGTTCCTTTGCCAGCACCGCCACGGAGTAGGTGCCGATCTTGTTGGCGGCATCGCCGTTGCTCGCGATGCGGTCCGCCCCGACGATTACTTTATTAATGGCCCCCTTTTTCATGAAGTATCCGGCCATGTTGTCGGTAATGAGGGTCACGTCGATACCTTCTTTTTTCAGTTCCCATGCGGTGAGGCGTGCGCCTTGTAAAAAGGGGCGCGTTTCATCGGCGAATACCTTGATGTTTTTCCCGGCAAGGTGGGCCGCCTTGATAACGCCGAGGGCGGTGCCGAAGTGCCCTGCGGTGGCCAGCGCCCCGGCGTTGCAGTGGGTGAGCACGGTGTCGCCGTCCGCCAGAAGCCCGCTACCGTTGTTTCCCATGGTTTCGTTGATAAAGAGATCTTCCACCAATATTTTTTCAGCCTCGGTGACGAGCGCCTGTTTCAGCGCCGCCACCGGGCCGTTGTGGGCCGCCGCCACGCGGCGCATGCGGTCCACGGCCCAAAAGAGGTTCACCGCCGTGGGGCGGGTTCCGGCGATGACGCGGCAAATTTCTTCAAATTCAGTTTTAAAAGCGGCAAGGTTGTCCGTGGCGATCTGCCGCGCGCCGAGCGCGCAACCGCCTGCCGCGCTCACCCCGATGGCCGGTGCGCCGCGGACGGTCATATTCCGTATCGCTTCGGCAAGTTCTTGATAGGTGGCGCAGGTAACGATTACCTCTTCCGTGGGGAGCAACCGCTGATCGATGAGCGTCACGTGGCCATTTTGCACAAATTCGACTGTTTTTATCATAGGGAGTCCTTTATTTTTTTCATTGCTTCATCCGGCGCGATGCCTGCCGCGAGAATCATTTTCACTTTTCCCGTTTCACCTTTAATAACCGCCACGGAGCTTTTGGAAAGCCCCAGTGTTTTGGCTAAAAAACGTTCCAACTCCCGGTTCGCTTTCCCTTCCACCGGGGGGGCCGCCACGCGCACGCGCACCGCTTCCGCCGTGATTTCCATGACGGCGCTTTTCGACGCGCCGGGAACGGCGCGGCAGGTTATCCGCGTACCGTTAGCCGCCGCCGTTATTGGCCCATTCATGCGCGGATCAGTTCATACGGATGGCGATATCGTGGAGCGTGCGGACGACAAACGCCTGAAGGAAGTAAATGATAAAGATAACCACCAACGGCGAAAGGTCGAGTCCCGACATCGGCGGCAGCATCCGTTGAACCGGCCGCAATACGGGATCGGTGGCGGACATCAAGAACCGCACGATCGGGTTGTACGGATCGGGTGACACCCACGAAAGCAGCGCGCGGATGATAATCAGCCACATAAAAAACGTAAGCGCCATATCCAGAATGCCGGCGACGGCATCAATAAAATTGGTGAATACGAACATTAGCCCAGTTCCTTCGAACGCCGCACGGCGGCGGCCACGGCGGCCAGGAAGGCGGCGCGCACCCCATGCGATTCAAGCTCGTGCAGCGCCGCCGCGGTGGTGCCGCCGGGAGAGGTGACCCTCTCCCGCAGGACGGCGGGGTGTTCCCCTTCCATCGCCAGCGCGGCGGATCCCTTCACCGTCTGGTATACCAATGCCCGCACCTGTTCCAGCGTGAGTCCGTTTTCCACTCCCGCTTGCATAAGCGCTTCCATAATCAAAAAGACGTATGCCGGCCCGCTTCCAGAAATGGCGGTGACGGCGTCCATTTTTGCTTCTTCGACCCAAAGCGCGCTTCCCACGGCGCCGAACAATTCTTCGGTGACGGCGCGGTCGTGGGCGTCCACGCGGGGGGTGGAGACCAACGCGGTTATTCCCTCCCCGACAGTGACGCAAACATTCGGCATGGCGCGCACCAGCCGCGCTTTGACGGATTGTATCAGCGTGGCAATGCGAATGCCCGCGGCGATGCTGATCACCACCGCGTCGTCGTGGATGGAGTGCCCGACTTCGCGCAGCACTTCCGGCATAACCTGCGGCTTCACCGCCAGTACCAGAACGTTTGCGTGCGAAACTACCGCCATATTGTCATTGGTGACGGCGATGCCGTGACGCGCCTTCAAATGCTCCCGCCGCGCGGCGGAGGCGTCTGACACCATGATAGCCTCGGCGGAACAGACTCCGGCCTTTAACAGGCCCGCGATGATGGCTTCTCCCATGGCGCCCCCACCGATAAATCCGATTTTTTTCGCTTTAAGTTTTCCGTTCACCAAAAATCCCCGTTCCAATTCGAATGTGGGTGGCGCCCTCTTCCACGGCGACCACATAGTCGCACGTCATTCCGCATGATAATACATCCATAGCGGCATTTTCCATCCCCAAGGCGAAAATTTCATCACGGATGTTCCGTAGCCGCGCGAAATGGGGGCGGGAGGTCTCCATGTCGTCAGTATACGGCGGCACCGCCATCAGCCCGCACAGCCGTACGTTTGGCAGCGCCGCCACCTTTGCCGCCACGTCAACGGCGTCAATGGGGGATATGCCATGCTTGCTCGCCTCTTCCCCTATGTTCACTTCCAGCAGCACCGGCATCACCGTCTCCCGCGCGGCGGCGCGGCGGCTTATTTCCTGGGCAAGTTCCACGCTGTCCACCGAGTGAACCATGCTGAAAATATCGAAAATATATTTTACCTTGTTCTTCTGCAAAGGGCCGATGAGATGCCATTCGGCGGCTTTTCCAATCACCGCGAATTTTTCGCGGGCCTCCTGCACCCGGTTTTCCCCCACCACCGTAACGCCGCAGGCCAGCGCCGCGCGAACCGCATCCACTCTCACCGTCTTGGTGACCGCCACCAGGGTCACCCCGTTGGGATTGCGGCCAGCGCGGGCACAGGCGGCGGCGATGTTGCGCCTGATTTCGGCCAGGTTGCGCGCGATCCGCTCCTTGATATTTTCATCATGCATCGTCATGTACGGGATTATATAATGATTCCGGCCTGGAACATTTAATGGGAGACGAAAAGGGTGATTATCGGCGTTCCTCGGGAGGTCAAGCCGGATGAATACCGCGTGGGGCTTGTGCCCGCCGGGGCACGGAGCCTTGTGTTGGCCGGCCATACCGTTCTTGTTGAAAAAGGGGCGGGAGATGGCAGCGGCTTTTCCGACGCCGACTATGGGGTGGAGGGGGCCGAAATCGTAGACGCCGCGCCGGATATCTGGGCCCGCGCCGAGATGGTGGTGAAGGTGAAGGAGCCGATCAAGGGCGAATTTGACTACCTGCGGGAAGGGCAAATCCTTTACACATTCCTCCATCTTGCGGCTGACAAGACGCTTACCGAGCTGCTGTTGGAAAAAAAGATCATCGGCATTGCTTATGAAACCGTGCGTGGGCCAGGGCATTCGCTGCCATTGCTGGTGCCGATGTCCGAAATAGCCGGACGGATGGCGGTGCAGGAAGGGGCTAAATACCTGGAAAAAGCCAACGGCGGCCGCGGCGTGCTGCTGGGAGGCGTGCCGGGGGTGGCGCCCGCGCGCGTCACTATTATCGGTGGCGGGGTAGTGGGGGCCAACGCCGCCAAAATAGCCGTTGGTATGGGCGCGCGTGTGAAACTATTGGACAAATCGCTTGAACGGCTGCGCTATCTCGACGACATTTTCGGGGGAAGGCTGGAAACCATCTACGCTAATCCGCTTACCATTCGCGCCGCCGCTCGCGAGGCCGATCTGCTTATTGGCGCGGTGCTGATTCCCGGCGCCAAAGCGCCGCGGCTCGTCACACGCCAGATGGTGGCCGAAATGAAGCCTGGCGCGGTCATTGTAGACGTTTCGGTGGATCAAGGGGGGTGCGTGGAGACCAGCCGTCCAACCACGCATCATGACCCCACTTATGTGGTGGATGGCGTGCTCCATTATTGCGTGGCGAATATGCCCGGGGCGGTTCCCCGTACCAGCACCCTTGCCCTCACCAGCGCCACCTTTCCTTATGCTTTTGAAATAGCGCAAAAAGGGATTACAATGGCCCTTCGTGAAAATGCGCTTTTACGCCCCGGGGTAAATGTGTATAAAGGTTTGTTAACTTGCGAAGAGGTGTCGCAATCGCTTGATATGAAATATACTTCGTTGGAAATATGATACCCAAAACATTAGGACGCTTCGAAATAGTGAGCGAACTGGGCCGCGGGGCCATGGGTGTGGTCTATAAAGGCCGCGATCCCAAGCTGGAGCGGACGGTTGCGCTTAAAGTCATTCATTTTGGCTTGAACAAAGAAGACGAAGAGCAACTTCAGGTGAAAGAGCGTTTCCTTGTCGAGGCGCGTGCCACCGCCCAGCTGCAGCACTCAAACATTCTCACCATCTATGACGTTGGCGATGAAGGGAGCTTGACCTACATTGCCATGGAGTTCCTGGAAGGGGGATCCCTTGAGGACATGATCAAGGGGAGCAAGTTCCATGACTATGACCAGATTATCGATATCGTCCGCCAGATAGCCGACGGATTGGATCATGCCCACCAGAAAGGGATCGTCCACCGCGATATCAAGCCGGCGAACATCATGATGGCGGGCGGCAAAGTGCCGAAAATCGCCGATTTTGGCTTGGCGCGCCTTTCCAATTCCACGCTGACCACCACGGGCACGGTGTTGGGCACTCCCAGCTATATGGCGCCGGAGCAAATTCGCGGACGCAAGGTGGATGGCCGCGCCGACCTCTTTGCCCTGGGCGTTATTTTTTACGAAATGCTCACCGGCGAAAAACCGTTCGGCGGCGATAGCATTACCAGCGTCATTTACCGCGTGGTGAACGAAGAGCCGATTCCGCCCCGAAAACTCAATATAGACTTGCCGGGCGCCATCGACCAATTTATGCAAAAAGCGTTAAACAAGGAGCCGGGGCAGCGGTTTCAGACCGGCACGGAATTCGCCGAAGCGCTCCGTCTGTTGCAAAAGGGCCTATACAAGGCCGATATGGCGGTTCCAGCTTCCAGCAACGCCACGCAACGGTTAACCGCCGACGAGACTGCCCGCATTACCAACCCCCAGAAAAAAAACATGGGTTTGATAATTGGCGGCGCCGTGGGCGCGGTGGTGGTGATCGGCTTGGTGGTCATGGTTTTTTCAGGCGGCAAAAAAGGAGAGACGGTGAAGGCGGATGCGGGAAGCGCCGTCACGGTTGCCGTCAGCGCCATCGAGAAGCCGAAGGAGCCGCCTATCAAGCCGGAAGAGGCAAAGCCGAAGGAAGACGCGGCCAAAGCGGCAAAACCGAAAGAAGCGAAAGTCAAAGAGGCAAAGCCCAATAAACCGGTAAAGCCGGAAAAGGGGCAATCCGCGGAAGCGAAGCCAAAGGAAAATGCGGTTAAACCGGCAAAGCCGGAAGAGGCGCAGTCCGCGGAGGCGAAGCCCAAGGAAAATGCGGTCAAAGCGGCAAAGCCGGAAGAGGCAAAGCATAAAGAAACGAAGAAGGAAAAGGAAGAAAAGGCTAAAGAGGAAAAAGCAAAGGAAGATGCCCAAGCCGCAGCGGCTCAAGCAGCCAAGGATCAGCCCAAAGAGGAAAAGAAGGGCGGGGGATTATCCGGCCTATTGAGTTCCGGCACCTGTACGCTTATCGTTGAGGCAAAAGAAGGCGATAAAGTAACGGTGGACGGGCGCAGTTATAACGTTTTCCCGGTGGAATTAAAAGATATATCCGCCGGCAATCATAATATTTTTGTGGTTCGCAAAGGTTCCAGGCCGTTTCTAAAGTCTGTTTCGGTCAAGGCGGGCGAAACCCTGAAAATATCGCCGGAGTTCTAAGCGCCGGGCCAACGGCGGATCAATACGGGAACCCCTTATGATGGAATTATGGCGGCAGCTTGATCAGTACCAAATAGCGGGCATTTCCGGCGCGCTCATCATCCGTTCGGCCGGCATCATTCTCGGCACCCTCGTTGTGCGCGCGTTCATAGCCCGCAAGATCATGGATTTCTTCGCGCATTTAGCCAAACGGACGACGGTGGAGTGGGACGACCTCGTAATAGACGTCTCTAAACCGCAGGTATCGCAGCTTATTCTCGTTTTCGGTATTTGGTCCGCCCTGCGGATACTGCCGCTTCCCACCGAGCCGTTTTACTTGCATAACGGCATCGATCTGCTGGCGAAATTGCTCATCATCGGCATCTTCACCGCGCTGGCGCTCAAATACGTTCGCATTCTTGAAGGTGAACTGAAGAAAAACGCCGCCAATCCCGACTACTGGATGGATATGCACCTCATCCCGCTGATGAGCATCGGTCTCAAGGCTTTGATTGGCATTACCGTTTTCGTCATTACCGCGCAAACGCTCGGTTATTCCGTGAGCGCGCTGGTGGCGTCCCTCGGCATCGGCGGCGTGGCTGTGGCGCTGGCGGCCAAGGACACGCTGGCCAATTTTTTTGGCAGTGTGATGGTGATGATCGACAAACCGTTCCGCATCGGCGAGACGATAAAGGCGGGCGATTTTACGGGAGTGGTGGAGGAGATCGGGTTCCGCTCCACCCGGATCCGCACCTTGGATAAAACCCTGATGGTGGTGCCGAACGAAAAAATTGCTTCCATGAATATTGAAAATCTCACCCGCATCGCCGACACTCATGTGAACATGCGGCGTGTGAACTTTGTGTTGGGGCTGGAATACAAGGCCGCCGCCAGGATTGAAACGGCGGTGGAGGAACTTCGCGCCATTCTCGCGGCTCACCCGATGGTGGCGGAGGAAAACCGGCAGGTCTTTTTTTCGGCGTTCGGCGAGTCTTCCCTCAATATTCTAGTCAATTATTTTGTCAAGACCGGCGATTTCGCGCGTTTCATGGGGGTCAAGCAGGAAATCAACTTGGCAATGATGCGCAAACTGGCTGATATTGGGCTTTCGCCGGCTTTCCCCAGCCGCACGGTTTATTTGGAACAGGAAACTCCGAAAAAACAGTAGCGCCGGTTGTGGCTGCCGCCGCGCCAGCTCTGTTTATTACCGCTTGCCGATTTCCGGTTTGAGGTTTTTGGGGCGGATAAAGCTTTTCTTTGGATAATAGCCGGAGGGAAGCGCGGTGTTGGGGTAAACCCAGCACTGCTCTTCCAGCAGGGCGGCGGGGGAGGTGACCGAGTTGCATCCCAACTCGCAGTGGTCGCCGATGACGGCGCCGAACTTGGCGATGCCGGTGCGCACCGTTTTGCCATTCAGCACAAACGTTATTTCGGGGAAGGATGCTTCCTTCTTCGCTTCCGGCGAGCGGAACTTCAGGTTGGCGATTTTCGTTCCCGCGCCGAGGTTGACGTACGAGCCAAGAACAGAGTCGCCGATATAATTAAAGTGTCCCGCCTCGGTGTGGTTCATAAGGATGGAGTTCTTAATTTCGGTGGTGTGCCCCAGCGTGCAGTGATCGCCCGTTATCAGGTCGCCGCGCAGATATGCCCCCTGACGGATTTCGCATTTACGGCCGATAAGCGCGGGGCCTTTGATGTAGGCGGCTGGCTCGATTTTTGTTCCCGCGCCGATGAAAATGTGGAGCGGACGGTAATCAAGGTCTTGTTTCAACGTCGTTTCCCCGGCACAGAAAAGGGCGTCGCCGTTCCGCTCCATCCCCGCTGGCAACGCCGCGCCGCCAGTGGCGGGAAAGTGGGTGAAGATGTAACCGTGTATGTTTGCCAGCACGTCCCACGGGCGGCCAATCCCGTCAAAAATGCCTTTATGGGCGAAGCCGCCCAGTTCGGGAAAAAAATCCCCCAGGTTGAATTCAGTCGACACATGCCCTCCCCAGCTGCGTGAGCGCAAGGCCCGCCGCGCCTGATTTTACCAGTTTTTGCTTTATCTCCATTTCGTAGATCAAGCGGTCGAAGTCGACGCCTGAATAAAATTCTTTTTTTGGCTGTTCGCCGTGGAATAGTTGCTCCAGAATCATCCGTTCGGCGGCGGCCATCCGATGTCCCTTATTTTTCATTTTGTTCATGAGGTACCCCAGCGCCGCATCAATGATTTTTTGCAGTAATGGCCGCAATGTGTGTGGGCCGCGCGCGTTAACGCTTATTTTGTCCTCGGTACCGCTATTGCGGACGAAAATGGAAGCGGTATGTCCTTCGCCGGCCTTCACCAGCTTTAAAAAAAGCATGTCCGGTTCGTCGGCGATCAGCAGAGGTTCCGCGGTGATGTCATTCGCATTTTCATTCAAAATCGCGCTATTGAAAATATCCACCAGGCCTTTCCACACTTCACTGCCGCGCCGGAATAGCTTCTTGTCGATGTAGTAGCTGTAACCGGTTTGCTTGAAGCCGGGTTCAAACGGTTTTTTAAGCAGAGCCGCCAATCTTGCGTTGTCGCCGCCGGCGAGCCGGTGGGCCGCTACCAAGGTGTTAATAGCCCCCTTAAGTCCGTTACCGGCGAAAACTTTTGTTTCCGCCCCGCAGGTTGCCAACGGCACCACACCGGCGTGAATGCTATGGCCGGTTTCTTCCGCCCCCAACGCGAAGCTGCCGGGCGCGCTGTTGGCGCGGTGCAATATCCACTTGTCTCCCACCGCCATCACTTCCGGCGTCAGACCCAGCTTGGCAATATGGCGCGCGACGTTGATATCGCTTTCCACCGTATAGGCAAACGTCTTGCCGCGGTATTCATCCGGCGCGGACGCCATAAGCCACGCGGCTTGTATGGCGGAGCATTCGTCGCCGGAGAGGATGTGTAGTGCGTCTTCGGGGAAATCGTACCAAACGAGAAAGAAACGGTCGCCGTCGCCATCGAAGACGACTCCCATCAACCGTTTGAATGAACCGGTTTCGGCGGCCAGCGCGCGTCCGGTTTCGAACATCTTTTTAACCAGCTTGTGCCGGGCGATGCCGGTGTCTTCGGCAAAATGCGCGGCGCTGATGCTGCGGATGCCTTCCAGATAGGCCACCCCGGAATCGCGGTTGATGTCGCCGTTTTGTTCGCCCGCCACTTCCGCAACTTGCCCAAAGCCAAGCTGTGACAGGGCCATTGCTCCCATCCCAGCCATTGCGCCGTGCGCGGCATCCACCACGATACTGGTTTCGGAGAAGAGGCCCTCTCCCATGCCTATCCATGTGTTGCGCGGATCCATATGGAAATCGGCGAATTGCCGTCTCCCCCATTTGGCAAGGTCGACAGTCGGATATTTTTTTGGAGCCCGGCGCACGGCTTCATAGTCAGCGGCTTCGATGGCGGCCGAGAGGAGGTCATCTTCCGCCGTCAGGGGTTTTGCCGCGCCGGGGGCGTTAAATATTTTTATGCCGTTCTGGTCGCGTGGATTGTGCGAGGCGGTAATCATGATGGCCGTCGCGGCGGAGCGGCAGACCAGCGCGATTGCCACTCCCGGCGTGGGCATGATGCCGAGCACCGCGGGCACTCCTCCCGCTTTGGCGATGCCATCCACCGCTTTGCCGGTGTAGCGGCCTTCGGTGTCGCGGCTGTCCCAGCCGACGAGGACTTCATCTCCCGGCTCCATCATGCCGGTTTCGATCATCCGGGCGACGTGGGTGTGGCAGTAGAGCTCGAAGAATTCTTCGGTCATTACTCCGTTATGGCGGAAAACGTCCAGGGGGCCGCCATCGAATTCGGCCGCGAGGGCCACGGGACGGCGTACGCCATCGGTTCCCTGCAGCCGTTCAACGGTTGTTTCCGCCACCGGTTATGCCACCGTCACCGATTTGGCCAACGCGCGCGGTTTATCCACGTTTTTGCCCAGTGTGACGGCGGCGAAGTATGAGTAAAGTTGGGAAGCCACGAGGCTCACCAACGGGGCGACGAGCGGGCCTGATACCGGAAGCATCAGTTGATCATCCAGCAGTTTTGATTTTTGGAGCGTTTTGGACGAGTGGAAAGCGGTCACCGAACCGCCTCGCGCCTTGATTTCTTCAATAGAACTCATCGTCATCTTATAGAGCTCTTCTTCCTTTTCGCTTGGGAGGAAGACAAGCGATTTAAGGTTGTCGTCGATCAGGGCGATGGTGCCGTGTTTCAGGAATCCCGCCGGCATCCCCTCGGTGTGCAGATACGCCACTTCTTTCACCTTGAGCGCCGCTTCAAGCGCGATGGGATAATAGCGTCCACGGCCCAGATAAAGCCAATTATGGTGATGCGCCGTGCGCTGCGCCAAAGTGTTCACGAATCCGGAATGTTCGTTGAGGAAGCCGGAAATGATTTCCGGCAATGATTCGAGCTGTTTGATTTTCTGTTTTTTTTCCGCGGCGGTTATCCGTTTGGTGATCACCCCCGCCTCGATGGCGGTGCGGATGAGGATGATCATTTGCGCCAGCGCGGCTTTCGTGCTGATGACGCAAATCTCGGGTCCGGAGCCTTGCATCACCACATCGTCCACGAGGCGCGCCATTGTGCTGCCGATAACATTCACCATGGCCGCAGTGCGGGTCTTGCGCCGTTTGGCCTCGCGCAGGACGCGCAGCGTATCGTATGTTTCACCGGATTGCGAGACGGCCAGGATGAAGTCCTCCTGCCCGAAGGCGGCGCCCTCCAAAAATTCGTCGGCGCTAATGGCTGGGGCGCTGATTCCCGCTTCACTGGCGAGGTAATATTGTCCCAATTGGGCTACATAAAAGGTTGTTCCCACGCCGGTCAAAAACGAGCGGCGGGATTCGATGAGCCGCCGCGCGAGGTTAATAATGGATTTTTCGTCGATAGCGAGCGCCTTTAAGACGGTCTGGGGCTGCTCGTGGATTTCCTTAAGCATGTAGTGGGGAAACCCCCCTTTTTTGCTCATCTCGGCGTCCCACTCGATCGGCATCACTTGCTTACCCACCGGTTCGCCATTCGACATCCGTTTCACGGAGTAACTTTCGTTGGAAATGATGGCGTACTCGCCGTCGTCCATCACCACCGCGTTTTTTGTGTATTCGATGAAGGCGTTGAAGTCCGATCCGAGGTAGTTTTCGTTGCGCCCCAGCCCGATGATGAGCGGGCTTTCGTGTTTGCCGCAAAAGATGCACCATGGTTCTTCGGCGGAGACCATCGCGACGGCGAACGATCCGTCCAGTTCCTTGAGGGCCGCCACGAACGCCGCCTCCAGCGGCAGGCCTCCCTTGCGGAATTCTTCAATGAGGTGGGGGATCACTTCCGTGTCGGTTTCGGAGGCGAAACGATGTCCCTTCTTCATGAGTTTTGCCCTAAGCTCGCCGTAATTGGAGATGATGCCATTATGCACCACCGCGATGGAACCGTCGCAACTGGTATGCGGGTGGGCATTTACCGGCGTGACGCCGCCGTGGGTTGCCCAACGGGTGTGGGCGATTCCCACGTGGCCGTCGAGCGAGGTGAAGAGCTCTTTCTCCGCCACTTCGGCCACGTGCCCAACATTTTTTCGGACGATGGGGCCGTGGGAATTGATCACCGCCATTCCGCAGGAGTCGTACCCCCGGTATTCAAGGTTCTGGATGCTGTCAAGCAACCGGCGGGATATGTTTGAATGTGAGACGATGCCGCTGATTCCGCACATGGCTATTTACCTCTTTTTGGATAGGTAAAGTGGTGGGGCACCACCGTTTCCGGCTCAATGATGGAGCCGGGGGAGATGGTGTGACCACCGCCCAAGCGGCAATGATCACCCACGAACGCGCCGAGCTTGGCCATGTTCGAATCAATAGCTTTCTTGTTTATCCGCACTTTCACGGTGGTGCCATCCATGTTGTTGTTGATGGTGACGATGCCGGAACCGACATCGACCCCTTCGCCGATAATGCTTTCGCCGATAAAGGAGAGACGGCCCACGCGCGCGCCGCCGGTCAGCACGCAGTTTTTCATTTCCACCCCAAAGCCGATAACGCATTTGGGGCCGAGCGACGAGTATTTCCGCACCAGCACGTTATTGCCGATGTATGTGCCGCGGCCTATGAAGGCGGGGCCTTCGATAATTGAGCCAGAACGAATTTCGGCGTCTTCTTCGATGATCACCGGACCTTTAATCTTGGCATCGCGTATCTGCACCGAGTGGTGCACGTGGGCGTGGGTCCATGTATCCATTACCATTTTATTGGCCGCCAAAATGTCCCATGGATAGCCGATATCGATCCAGCTCTTTTCCCACATGGCCGCCCTGAGTCCTTCCCGTTTGATCAGTTCCGCCAAGGCTTTTGCCATATCGGCCCTGTTTTTTTCCAGCAATCCGAAAAAGGTGTACGGGAGCACGTAAATCCCCGCCAGCACGTAATTGCCCAAATTCTTGTCCTGGGGCTTTTCCACGATTTTGGTGATATTCATGGTGTTGTCCAGATACACGTTGCCGAACGAACCGGATTCCGCGGGGAGACAGATCGCGGCGGTCGGTTTTCCGCCCAAACCGAATATCTGGAGGGCGTTGCGCACGATATTGTCGTCGGTAACTACGTCCGCATAGACGAGCAGGAAGTGTTCGCCCGGGGTGAATTTTCCCTTAGCGGCGAGGATCGCGTCGCCGATGCCCGCCTGTTTTTTCTGTTGTACATAACTTATGCCCATACCGATATTCTGGCCGGAACCGAAGTAGTCGGTGATCGATTTGCCCAGCGGACCCATCACGCAGATAACGTCGTTGAATCCCGATTCCTTGAGCATTTGCAGCGACCGGTAAAGGATGGGACGTCCGGCCACATGCAGCATGGATTTGGGGCGGGTGGAAGAGAACGGGGCCATGTTGTTCCCGCCGCCCGCGGCGAGGATAAGTGCCTTCATTTAAACATCTCCATTTACACGGTAACGCTTTTTGCCACATTCCGTGGTCTGTCCACATCTTTATTATTGTATAAGGCAACATAATAGATGAAAAGCTGGGCCGGAACAATCGCTAGTAATGGCGCCAAGATGTCGGGTGCGGCGGGCAGCGCGATAAAGTCGTCGCAATGCGAGTCCATGCCGCTGCCCGCGAAACCCGTGGCGATCAACCGCGCGCCGCGCGCCCGCAGCTCATCCATGTCGTTTAGCGCTTCTTGCAGCAGCAGGTGGAGGTTGCCGAAATAGAAGATAGGCGTATTTTTCTCCACCAAACTTATCGGGCCGTGCTTCATCTCCCCTCCGACCAGTCCTTCGGCGTGGATGCCGGCGACTTCTTTCATTTTAAGTCCGCAATAGAGGGAGACCGGGTAGTTCAGTCCCCGTCCCACAAAATAAAAGCTCTTATGGTGTGAAAATTTTTCCGCCAGCCGCCGTATCAGCGTTTCGTAGGTGACCATCACTTCCATCTGTTCGGGCAGCTTCGCCAAGGCGTCGATCAAGGTTCGTTGTTCTTCCACCGAAAAGGCGCCCTTGGCCCGCGCCAGGTGCAAGGCCAGGAGGGCGGTTGCCGCGACGTTGGCTGAAAAAGTCTTGCTGGAGGCGATGGATATCTCCGGCCCGGCCCGGGTGACGAACAGATCGTCCGCGAGGCGGGCAAGGGCGCTGTCGCCGTTATTGGTAATGGCAAGAAGGCGCGCTCCCTTTTCTTTGGCCGCCTTCGAGCTTTCTATGGTGTCGTGCGTTTCGCCGGACTGCGATATCGCCGCAAAGAGCGTGTTTTTCTCGATCACTGTCGCATCGAAGCGGTATTCGGATGAAATCACGCGCGCCGCGGGAACGCCTGCCACCGTTTCGCACAACCTCTGTCCCAGCATGGCCGCCACATACGAGGCCCCCCCGCCGCAGAAGACCACCTTTTTGATCTCTTTTCCCGCGCCGCAAGGGAAGGAAAAGGCCTCCGGCGCGTACCGTTCCGCCTTTCCCTTGAAACAGCCGGCGATGGTCTCACGCACCGCGCGGGGGGATTCAACGATTTCTTTTAGCAGGAAATTGCGATAGCCCCGTTTCTCCGCCATGACCGGATTCCATGAAATCTTCTGGGGCCGTTGCTCCACCTGCCGTCCCTGAAAATCGAGCAGTTGTGCTCCTTCGGGGGTGAGCAACGCTACCTCGCCATCCCGCAAAAAAACCATTGTATCGGTATACGGCGCGATGGCTGTGGCATCGGAGGCTGCAAGGTATTCCCCTTCTCCCAGGCCGATCACCATCGGATTCCCTTTGCGGACCACCACCAGTTGATCCGGGGAGCGCGCCGAAACGGCGCAAAAGGTAAGCCCCCCCTCCAGCAGTTTCAGAACCGCCAGTACGGAATCCAGCAGGTCTCCCCGCCAATGCAGGTTGATAAGATGGGGGAGGATTTCGGTATCGGTTTCGCTGCGGAAGCGCACCCCCTGTTTTTTGAGCTGGCCGCGCAGCGCCAACGCGTTTTCTATGATGCCATTGTGCACCACCGCCGTGTCACCCACCACCTGCGGGTGCGCGTTTTTTATGGAAGGTTTGCCGTGCGAGGCCCAACGGGTGTGGGCGATTCCCACGTGGCCCGGCAACGGTTTCGAGCGGAGTTTTTCGGTCAGTCCCGCCGGGCGTCCCAGCGTTCGCTTTATTGAAAGTTTTCCGCCGCTGATGAGCGCGATGCCGCTGCTGTCGTAGCCCCGGTATTCCAGCCGGGTGATTGCATCCAGCAATATGTCTTGCGCGTTGCGGGGGCCGATGTAACCGGCAAGCCCGCTCATGCCCGGAGTCTTTCAGCATGGACGCGGTTAAGCGCCGCCAACTCGTCAAGCGTGTTGACGCCGGCTATCTCGCCGATGTCCGGCAGTTTCATCGCCGCAACGGTCTTTCCCTGGGCCAGCGCGATTTTCACCACGTCGGTCAGGTAGTATTCTTTTTGGTCGTTCGTTGGGCGTATCTGTTCCAGCGCGCCCCAAAGAAAGACACTGTCGAAAACGTAGATACCGCCATTGATCTCGGTGACCGCTTTCTGGGCGGGGGATGCGTCCCGCTCTTCCACGATAGCGGTCACCGCGCCGCCAGCGTCCCGGATCACCCTTCCGTAACCGGCGGGATGTTGGCATTCGGCGCTCAACAGCGTCACCGCCGCGCCGCTCTCAGACGCCAGCGCCAGCAGGCGGCGCACCGTGGCGGCCCGCACCCGCGGCACATCGCCGGAGAGCACCGCCACCGTGCCGTTGAAGCTGTTCAGCGCCGCGCGTGCCTGCATCACGGCATGGGCGGTGCCAAGCTGTTCGCGCTGCTCGGCGAATAGGGTGCCGGTTCCCGCCAGCGCCTCTTGCACCATTTCGGCCTTGTAGCCGACCACCGCCACGACGGTATCGGCAATCTCCCGCGCGGTGCGCGCCACATGCGCCACCAGCGGCTCGCCCGCGAACGGGTGCAGCACCTTCGGCATATCGCTCTTCATACGGGTTCCCTTGCCCGCCGCAAGGATGACCACCGCCACGCCCTGTTTGTCCATGGTGCAATTTTCCAGTAAAGCGCCGCGTAAAGCAACGGGATATTCCCCGGTGGTTGGGACGGAGAGGCGGTGTTTGGTATAGTGAACCGATGCGGATACGGGTGGCTATGCTGGTGACGGGGGTAATGCTGGCATTGGCGTTGTCCCTTGCCGTGGGGCGGTGGCACGAGACGGCTGCAATACTCCACCCTTCGCGGGGAGATGTCAGCGTACCTGCGGACTACAATCCAAAGCCGCGCGATGTATTTATCGACACCGGTCATGGGGTAATCCACGGCTGGTTTTTCGCGGTGGATCAGAATGCTCCCACGCTTTTTTATATTCACGGCAACTCCGATACCATCGTCAAACGGTTGCCGGTTATCAAAGGGTATATCGGTCTGGGGCTGAATGTGTTCATTTACGATCCGCATGGATTCGGCAAGAGCCAAGGGGGGGGCAACCGGTTTAATTTCGTGTCGGACGCGTTTGCCGCGTATCACTACCTTACGGAGCGGATGCGGCTGCGGCCGCGCACCATCATTGTGTTGGGGCAATCGCTGGGGGGCGTGCCGGCCTTGCGGTTGGCGAACAAAGAGATGGTGGGGGGATTGATTCTTGAAGGAACATTTACAAGTATCCGCCAAATGGCGCGGGATATGTACCCCTCGTTGCCGATATGGTTGTTGGCCTCCAGCGATTACGATAACGAACGGGAGGTCCGGCGGCTAAAAACGCCGGTGCTGATTATCAACGGCTCGGCTGACTTGGTTATCGCGCCGTACCACTCGCAACGGTTATTCGACCTTGCGCCGGAACCGCGCGATTATGTCCGGATCGACGGGGCGGGGCATACCACGATGTTCGAAATCGCTCCAGAGACATATTACGGCGCGATTGCCCGGTTTATTCAGAGGACGGCGGCACACCCGGCTCTTTAAACTGGATAGCGGCATTTTTGAGCTGTACCGGGTCTCCCACGATGTAAACAATATCCCGTTCCAGCAGCGGGAAATCGGCCGCCGGGTTGGTGTGCAGGCCGCCGTGACGTTGTACCGCCAGCACGGTGGCGCCGGTGAGGGCGCGCAAATTCACTTCGGACAGGTTTTTTCCGGCCATTTTCGCTCCTGCTGGAATTTCCACGGTTTGCATTCCCATTTTGTTTGAAAGAAGATTCCCGAGCGTGTTGCTTTCTTCCCCCTTCGAAGGGAGGGAGCGGAGCATATGGTACTTTCCTTCGCGCACCGTGTTGACGTGTTCCATGATGGCGCTGAGCGGCACGTTGTAGACCTGAAGCACGTGGGAAAAAATCTCAATGCTGGTTTCAAACTCTTCGGGTATCACCTCGTCGGCCCCCAGCGCGGTGAGCGGCTCGATCTCCCGCACATAGCGGGTGCGGACGATGATGTGCAGGCGCGGGTTGAGCCGCCGGGCAACGCTCACCACCCGCCGCTCCACCGCCGCGTCCGAGATTGCCACCACCAGCACCCGCGCCATGTCCAGCGACACGTGCTTGAGCACATGGTCATGCGTGGCATCGCCGAAGTGGATCGGCTCGCCCAGTTTCATCTGTTCCCGCACGGTGGCGGGATTGGTTTCAAGGATGTTATATGGCACGCCGGAAGCGCGCAGGACGTGAACCAAATGCTGTCCGTTGAGGCCGAAACCGACAACGATTACGTGATCGCGGATTGGGCCATACCCTTCACCGGATTCGGTGGCGCGCCGTTCGCGCCGCCGGGGCAGGTGGCGCAGGATGGCGGTGGCGACACGGGGGGATCCGGCCATCATGAAGGGGGTGATAGCCATGGTGATGACGGCAGCGGCCAAAAATGCCTGGTAAAATGGCCCCATGTCGATACCGGCATCAATTCCCGATTTCGCCAGCACAAAGGAAAATTCCCCTATCTGGGCCAGCGCTAAACCGGTGACGATGGAAAAACGCAACGGTTGGCCGAGCAACGCGCCCGGCAACGCGGCGGCGGGAATTTTGATGAGGAAGATTCCGGCGGTGACCGCCAGCACAAACGGCAAGTGATCAAATGCGTAGCGCACGTCCAGCAGCATACCGATGGAGACAAAGAACAGCGCGTTCAGGATGTCGCGGAACGGGAGGATTTCGGCCACCACCTGATGCGAATACTCGGAATCGGAAATCATCATGCCCGCGAGAAAAGCCCCCAGCGCCAGCGACAGGCCCGCCTCGAAGGTGAGGTACGCGGTGCCAAGGCACATCAGCAGTATCACCATAATGAAGAGTTCGCGGTTACGCGTGCTTAAAGTGTGGAACAGCAGGTGCGGCACCACCCAGCGGGCCGCGGCCAGCACCGCCGCCACCAGCGCCGCCGCTTTGAGCACCAACGGCAGCAGGGCAGGGGCGGCGCCGGCGTTGCCGGCCAGGAAAGGGATTAACAGCATCATCGGCACGGCGCAGAGATCCTGGAAAATCAGGATGCCGGTGATGTTCTGCCCCTGCTGGGTGTTCACCTCCGCATGATCCGTCAACACCTTCAAAACCACGGCGGTGGAGGAGAGCGCGATGAGGAAACCGATGAAGACCGCTTTTTCCGCGTCGCCAATGGCGAGGTATGCCGCCCCCGCGGCGATCAGAACGGTCAGCCCAGCCTGGACGGAGCCGCCCACCAGAACCATTTTTTTCATCCGGTACATTTTGGTCATGGAGAATTCGAGGCCGACGGTGAAGAGCAGCAACACCACGCCGATTTCGGCCAAGGTTTCCACCGTTGATTGATCCTGCACCAGGGAAAGGCCGTGCGGCCCCAAAGCCACGCCCGAAACGAGGAATCCGACGATGGCGGGTATTTTTATTTTATCGAAGACAAAGACGACGATGGCCGACCATCCGAAGATGAGCAGCAGGTCGCGGAGAAACTCCACCTGGTCCATCAGTCTCCGCGGGAAACCTTTAGTTGCGGATGTCCCAGCGTGAATTCCAGCACGCGCATTCCCGTCTTTGCCATCGCCGCGGCGATAACAGGTTTTTTTTCCGGTGCGCACCACACGATGAAGCAGCCCCCTCCCCCGGCCCCGCAAACTTTGGGGTGGCCTCCGTTTTTCTTTGCGATGGCGAAGGCGCGCCGGAGTTTCGGGGTGATGATCCCTTTGCCCAGTTTTTCCCGCATGGAACTTTCCACATCGATCAGCTTGCCGACGTGGTTGTAAAGGCCATCCAGCAAAGCCGCGGAAAGGGCCAGCGAGTTTTTGGCGATGGCGGAAAAAGCCGCGCGGGTGACGGGGTCGCGTTCCACGGCCTTTTTGAGCATCAGCCAGTTCGGCACGCCGGAGACGCGCGATTGGCCGGAATAGACCAGCACGATCCGCCGTTCCAGTTCGGCGGCGGGAACATCCATTTGTTCGTACGTTTGTCCCTCGTTCAGGTTGAGCACGCCGTTCACGCCGCCGGAGAGCGCCGCCACGTAATCCTGCACGCCGGTGGGGATACCGAGGTGGCGCGCTTCGATGTTTTTGGCCACATCCAGCAGGTCGCCATTGGATATTTTGACATTATTGATTTTCGCCAGCGTTTTCAGGAAAGCGATAAGCAGCGATGATGAACCTCCCAGTCCGGCCCCGGCGGGCGAAAGGCAGTCCGCTTCGAATTGCCATCCTTCGGCGGGCATGAAATCGAGCGCCCGGTGAAAGAGCGTTTTCTTTTTTTCCGGCGTAGCGGGATCATAGGTGATGGCGGCTCCCAAATGCCGCGCGTGGATAATCGTCCCTTTTTTCCCACCCTTTGTGGCGCTGACCGTGGCGTACAGGCTGATCGCCGCGTTAACCGACATCGCCGGGGCGAACAGTACTGAAAGCGGCCAAATATCCAATGTCCCGCCGCACAGATCGATGCGGGTGGGTGCCTGCGCCGTAATTTTCATATTCCCTCAAAACCTGCTTATTGTTATGTTCCAACCGGCGCTCGCATCCGCTTTACGGTGAATGGGGCGGTCTATCAGATATTACCAGTTTCAGCCGCCGCCGCGCTGTCAAAAAGCGGCGAAGTATCCCGTTACGGAAAGAGATTCTTCGTCCGTGTATCAGGATGACAGAGGTTATTCCTTTTTTTTGCCGACCACTTTGAGCGGCGACTCGGTCAGCGCACTATAGGTGTGTTCTTTGGCCGGGAATGCGCCGCCGCGCACCTCGCCGATATACGCGGTGAAAGCGTTTTTCACCTGTGTGCGCAGATCGGAAAAAACCTTGACGAAGCGGGGGTGCGGACCGTCCGAAAGGCCCAGCATGTCGTGCATTACCAGTATTTGGCCGTCGCACTCGGCGCCCGCCCCGATGCCGATGGTGGGGATATGCAGGGTTTGAGTGATGGTGGCGGCCAACTCGGCTGGAATCGCCTCCAGCACCACGGCGAAGGCTCCGGCCTTTTCCACGGCGCGGGCGTCGGCCAAAAGGCGGCGGGCGCCATCGCCCTGTTTTCCCTGCACTTTGTAGCCCCCCAGTTGATGGTAGCTTTGCGGCGTGAGGCCGATGTGTCCCATTACCGGGATACCCGCCTCCACGATGGCGCGTATCCGGTCGGCGTATTTCTCGCCCCCTTCCAGCTTCACGCCGTGCGCGCCGCTTTCCTGCATGATGTGGCCGGCGTTTTCCAGCGCTTTTTGGGCGGATACCTGGAAGCTCATGAACGGCATATCGACCACCACCATCGCGTTTTGCGCGGCGGCGGTCACCGCTTTGGCGTGGTGGATCATGTCGCCGATGGTGACGGAGAGGGTGTCGCGCCGCCCCAGCGCCGCCATGCCGACGCTATCGCCGACGAGGATGACGTCGACCCCCGCTTCATCCATAATACGGGCGAATGGGGCGTCATACGCGGTGAGCGCGGTGATTCTTTGACCCGCGCGTTTCATTCCCAGCAGTGTATTGACGGTTATTTTTGCCATGATGCGTGCTCCTTTCCACGGCCGGGAAAGAAAGAATGCGTGGCGCGCCCCTTTTTCAGCGAGGGGCGTCAGCGGCCGTTCTTTCCGTCCCGGTCAATTTACATTGATCCAAGCGGATTGAAAAATTCCCTGCCTTTTATCGGGCGGGAAATTTTTTCCAGCAATTTAATAAAGTCTTCTTCATTCTCCACAAAATCGATGCCGCTGGTGTTCACTTGCAGCGATGGGCCGGCATCGTAGTGGAAAAACCACCGGTGGTAGGCCTCGTTGACCTCCTCGATGTACTTTTCCGCGATTTCGGCCTCAAAATTCCGGCCCCGTTTCCCTATCCGGCGGGTCAGCGTTTCCGTGTCCGCCGAAAGAAATATGATGAGATCCGGCTTTGCCAGCCGCGCCAGCAACAACTCGTACATCTGATTATACAGCTTGAATTCCTCGGAATCCAGATTGATCAGGGCGAAGAGCTTATCTTTTTCCAGCATGTAGTCCGCCACCACTTTTTGTTGGAACAGGTCGACCTGATTGGCTTCCAGCAATTGTTTGTGCCGCGAGAGGAGAAAAAACATTTGCGCCTGGAAAGCGTACTGTCGCGGGGTCTTGTAGAAACCTGACAGGAAAGGGTTCTCCTCCATCTTTTCCATGATGGTCTGCGCGCCGAAGTGGTCGGCGAGTTTGAGGGTAAGCGAGGATTTTCCCACCCCGATCGGCCCCTCGATGGCGATGTAATTAGGCGTGCCTGTGTCCTTCACGGGTTACCTGTTGATCCGGGGTTAACGCTTTCAGCGCCGAACTGGTTTGCTTCAACACCGGGTGGAGAACATGGGGGGCGATTTCGGCCAGCGGCTCCAGCACGAAGCGGCGCTGGGCCATCCGCGGATGCGGCAACGAAAGGCGCGGCAGCGAAACGATGTGGCTGCCGTACAGAAGAATGTCGATATCGATGGCGCGGCCGAGATACAGCCCCTTACTGTGGCGGCCAAGGGCCAGCTCGATTTCCTCCAGCCGATCCAGCAGTTCCAATGGATCCAGCGTGGTGCGCAACTCGGCCACGCAATTGAGGAACGGTGCGGTATCTTCCTTCATCCCCACCGGCGCGGTGTAATACATGGCGCTCACGGCCGCGACCTCCACGCCGTGCAGTTTGTGCAGTTCGGCGATGGCGGCCGTCATCTTGGCGCGGCGATCCCCTTCGTTCGATCCGAGGGAGAGATAGACCGTTTCCATGGTTTCCATCGTGTTGGCGGTTCAGAAAACGAGGCCGGTCTCCAACAGCCGCTGCTTCATCAGGGCGACGACCCGCTTTTCGTCCGCTTCGTCCTTCGCCTCGAAGGTGCAGCCGAAGCGGAGGAACGCTCCCACGGTGTCTTCCGGCACGGTGGAGATCAGCTTTTCCTTGATAAGGAATTGGCTGGCATCCTCGGCGGTGGCGAATGTCTGGCCGCTCTTCGTCCCCTTGGGGGCGGGCACATAGAGATAGAAGGTGCCGCCGGGAAGCTTTGCGTCAAAGCCGGCTTCGCGCAGCGCATCCACCATCAGCTTTAGTTTGCGTTCGTATTTCGCCACCGTCCGGGCGGTGATGGCGGGGTTTTGCAGCGCTTTGACGCCCGCGTGCTGGATGGCGGCGAACTGGCCGCTATCGCAGTTGTCCTTCACCGTGGCGAAGGCGTTGACCACCAGCGGATTGCCCACAACAAACGCCATGCGCCAGCCGGTCATGTTAAACGCTTTGGAAAGGGAGTGGATCTCCACGCCGACTTCCATCGCGCCGTCGATGCTGAGGAAGGAGAGCGGCTTGCGGCCATACACCAGCGCGCCGTAAGCGGCATCCTGCACCACCACCAGCTTATGTTTCTGGGCGAAGGCGACGACTTTTTCAAAGAATTTCGCGTCGGCCATCGCGCCGGTCGGGTTGTTCGGGTAATTGATGTAGAGCATCTTCGCCTTCGCCAGTTTATCGGCGGGGATGGAGTCGAGGTCGGGCAGAAAGCCTTTCTCGCGCTTGAGCGGCAGGTTCACCACCTCGCCGCCGTAGTAGGCGGTGTGCGTTCCCATCACCGGGTAGCCCGGCACGGTCATAAAGGTCACGTCGCCGGGATTGATGAAGCAGGCGGGCATCATGGCCAGTGCCGGCTTGCTGCCGATGGCGTGGTTCACATGTTTGGCGGGGTCGAGCCCTTTCACGCCGTATACGGAATCCATGTAGGCACAGGCGGCGTCCTTGAATTGCTGAATGCCGTTGTCGGTGTAGCCGCGGTTCTCGCGCTTTTGGGCCTGAGCTATCAGCTCGTCGACCACCAGCGGGTCGGCCATCCAGTCCGGCTCGCCCACGCCCATGTCGATCATCTCCGCGCCCGGGTTGGCGGCAAGGGCGGCGCGCTTGGCGCGCTTGATTTTTTCGAACTTGTAGATTTTGTCTTCTTTGCCGAAGTTCTTGCCGCCGATGCGATCGGCAAACAACTGCTGTATATACGCTTCGCCCATACGGTCTCCCTGTGTGCCGATTATCTGCCCGTTTCTGTGATTGTCCGCCAAGTTTTGTAAAAAAGGAATGGTACGGCAAAACCACCGTTGGGTCAAATACCCGGCTGGCGGCTCAACGGCGATTTGCCGCGAAATTCCTTGCGGTAGCGGCCGGGAGAGGTTTTAACCTCGCTGGTGAATTGCTGTCGAAACGAGACCTCGGAGCCGAAACCGGCGGATTGCGCAATATGCGCTAAAGGGGCACCGGTCGTTTCCAAAAGGCATTGCGCCAAGGCAATCCGTTGGCCGAGCAGCCATTTGCCGGGGCTGCCTCCGGTCATCTTGCGCCATGAGCGGGTAAATGTCCGCCTGCTCATAAAAGCGCGCTTCGCCAAGTCATCCAAGGAAATGGGTTTGTCGAGATTTTTTTGTGCCCATTCCATCACCTCTCCCAGATATTTATCGTCTGGGTCCGTATGCAGCGGTTGTTCGATAAATTGAGCCTGCCCTCCTTGGCGGTGGGGGGAAACCACCAACCGCCGCGCCACTTTGTTGGCCACATCCACCCCATGGCGTGAGCGCAAGATGTGCAGGCAACAGTCGATGCCCGCCGCAACTCCCGCTGACGTAATGACATTCCCGTCTTCCACGTAAAGCACCGCCGGATCGACATCGATGCGCGGATACCGATGGGCCAGTTCACCCGTCCATGCCCAATGGGTGGCGGCCTTGCGTCCATCCAGCAGACCGGCGGCGGCCAAAACAAAAGTTCCCAGACATAATCCCACAATAAGCGCCCCACGCCGCTGTGCCTTGACCAGTGCTTTCAAAAGTGAGGACGGGGGTGCTTCATTCGGGTTGCGCCACGAGGGGACGATAATGATACCTGCCTTGGATAGGGCGGAAAGGGTATGTGGGGTTGAAATGCTAAAGCCCGCGGAAGTTTTCAGCGGGCTGGGTTCTGCGGCGCAGATAAGAACATTGAAATGTGGAATGGCCGCCTTTTGCCGGTCCTCGCCGAAGACACAACACGGGATGGAGAGGTGGAACGGGCTTATCCCGTCGAAAGCAATAACGGCGATAGTCTCTTTTCGCACGGCTGATCCTCTTTGAATTGGCAATGGCCCGATATCATCGCATTATGACATGCGGGCCAATGGCCAGGCTATCTTAAAAAAGGCATACTTGAACCATGACATCAAACACCGGCTTTAAAGAACCCGGCAAGGAACATGGAGAAGGGGACTCAATGATGAAAAAAGAAGCGAAGCGCGCCCTGATAGTGATCGACGTGCAGAACGAGTATTTTGATGGCAAACTGCCGATAGAGTTTCCGCCGGTCAACTGTTCTTTTGCCAATATCCTGCGGGCAATGGATGCCGCCGATGCGGCAGGGCTGCCTGTTATCGTTGTGGAAAACATCCTGAAAGAAGATTATCCCGTCTTTGCGAGGGGATCGCAAGGCGCGGAACTTAATCCCGCCATCGCTGAAAGGAAACGGAGTCACTTGGTTACCAAATCGTTTCCTAGCGGGTTCGCGGGCACTGGCCTCAAAGAATGGCTCAAAGAGCGGGGAATAGATACGGTAGCTATCGTAGGGTATATGACTCAAAACTGCGATCTCTCCGCGGCTGTCCACGCGATCCATCTCGGATTCGCGGTCGAGTTCCTGTCTGATGCCACCGGCGCAATTTCGCTCGCTAACCGAGCAGGTTATGCAAGCGCCGAGGATATCCACCGGGTGGTCTGCGTGGTCTTGCAATCCCGTTTTGCGGCGGTGATGAGCACCGATGAATGGGTCACCCTGCTCGAAAAAGGGAGCGAAGCGCGACGGGATACCATCCTTGGGTCACTACAAAAGGCCCGCGAATACGGCGGCACTCCGAGGTAATGCATGATAGTTCTGCGCGCGCTCACCACCGAAGATAAAGAACTCATTAAGCGGTGGCCCGCCTATCAGGGCGTTTTTGCCAAAATGGACTATGCGCTGAGGGAGGGGGGCTGGTTGGACGAATTCATTTACCAGCCGCACACTTTTCTTTTTGCGGCGGAATCCGGTGACCAACTTGTTGGCTTCAGCTTGCTGGCTCTCACAGGGGATGCCGATGCCGAGTTTCGTATTGCGCTTCATCCGGATTGGACGGGCAAAGGAGTGGGAAGAAAAGCAACCATGTGCACTTTGGAGATTGGATTTACACTGTGCTCAATGAAAAGAATTCACCTGATAGTAAGGAAATCCAATCCACCAGCGATGAAGCTATACCAATCCATGGGTTTTGCCATATGCGGGGAAAGCTCCCATTTAATTCAAGGAAGCATGGTCGAATTTTTTAATATGGAGATGTTCGCGAAGCGATGCCGGAGATGGACGGGAATGGGGGCGGATTTTGCTTTGTGGCATTTCGGCGGAACGTAAAGACTAAAGAGAGCTTTGATAATATTTCTGGGTGCCGGGTCAAGCCCGGCAGGACAAAAAATGCTTGTGCTCCGCGTTGCATGATGTCGCAAGGGTTCACCCCTGATTTATGAATCAGGGTCAAGCGGGGATGGCGGAATTGGGGGGAAGTTGGGGGCCGGCCGAAAGGGCTGGTGCGGCTGAAAAAAGCTGCGAAAATGAGTTTCGCGCCATCTCCCGTTTGCCTGCCTGAGGGGTGTGTGCTATCCTAAACCGGTTTTTTGAGGGCGAATCTAATGGATTCCGCCTTCTAAGCGCTGATTCTAAGTCCAATGAATAGATTCACTTTAGCAACGGATTCAAACACCTCAAGAAATTGTGGACATTTTAAAACGCTTGCCTGTAAGTGGGAAAAGTCGCGGAAGCGCGATGATTTTCATTCCAGGCGTTCCGGTTGAAAAGGGGCTTGTTTTGTGAGAAAAGTAAGAACACTGCTTTCAGCGCCGTATCTTTGCATGAAAGCGTTATATTTTTACCTGTTGGCGAGATGGGGTAAATTTCCGTATTTCGAGTTTGATTCGTTTGGGCGTAAGCTCGGTTTTAGTTTGCTCGGACGCGGAAAAATCAGCGGAGCCGGAATGGGGCTCAGCTTAATTCTGAATCCTGTTTCTTCAGTAAGATACTTCGAGTTTGATTTTGTGAAAAAGAATTTGGGTGGAAACCCAAATGGATTAACTATTTTGGATGTTTCCTCCCCTTACCTGTTTGGGATTTACACGGCAATAAATTATCCGGCCTCTAAATACCTTTATGTGAACGCCGACGTTGCGGAAATAAGGAATTTACATAAATTAACCCGGTTAATAGGTCTTGCCGCGCCCACCTATCAGGCCATGGAAGGCAACGCCGTAAAATTGTCATACTCCGAGGGATACTTTGATGCGGTCATTTCCATAAGCGTCATCGAGCATGTGGATGGCGTGGATGATGGGAAGGCCATGGCCGAAATGTGGAGAGTCCTTAAAGTCGGCGGTACGTTGAATTTGACCTTTATGGTTGCGAAAAACTACGAAGAGGAGTTTAGGAAGGAAAGCCAGTACAACCTTCCTGTCGCCCAAACCGGCGGCGAATACTTCTTTCAGCGGTTCTACGACAAAGAGTCGGTGCAGAGGCGGTTGCTGGATGCGATAGACAACTTCGAAATAATCGACCAAAAGATATGGGGCGAAAAAGAAAATGGATTTTTCAAGGCATATGAAAAACGCTGGATGAACAATGGTTTGTCCGAAACCGTCAAGGACCCGGCGTATATGCATCAATATTTTGATGCCTATGAAGATTTTGACGGGTTGCAAGGAATCGGCATAATGTGCATTGCCTTGCGAAAGCGTTAATGGAAATATATACGTGTTCATGAAAATGATTGGGGGCGTGGCGTGAAGAAAGTATTGCTTATAAACCCGGCAAAAGACGATGCCTTTGTGGTGAATCGTTTGCATATGGGGCTTACCCTTCTTGGGGGGATATTGGACGCCCGCGGACATACGGTCAGAATCATGGATTACGCTTTCTTGAAAAGCATAAAAGATAAATTGGAAATTCCGTCTATCGAACAGGTTATCGGGGAGTTTCAGCCCGATGTAATTGGCATGACGGTATTCAGCTATGTGTATGATGAAAGCCTGGATTTAATCGAGCGTATCGCCAAGTGCAGCGAAGCGCCGATACTGTTGGGCGGACCGCACTTCATAATGTTTCCGGCGGATTTTCAGGAGAATGCGCACGTAAGCTATACAGTTAAGGGAGAAGCCGAAACCGTTATCGTGAATCTGGTTGAAAACGCACGGAAGAACACTCCCCCGGTCAGAATTGTTTGCACGGCACCCGCTCCTGAAGAAATTCCGTCGGCCAATCTGGAACTGGCCTTTGGAAGCGAATATTTGGAAGTCTACCAGATACAGCTGAGCAGGGGATGCCCATTTCAGTGCAATTTTTGCAATGTGCGGCTTGTTGCGGGCCAAAAAATGCGCTATCGGGATATTTCCCTTTGTGTGGAACAGATCGTTGAAGCCAAGAAAAAATATCCGTCTATTCATAGCGTGGTACTCACCGATGATGTGCCAATTATTAAAAAGGATCGTTTTAAACTGTTTCTTAAGGCGTTTATATCCGCGAATCTTGGGTGTGAGCTCATGATTGACAATGTCCGGGCCGACCTTTTAGATGAAGAAACGGTTAAATTGTATGTGGCGGCGGGCGGTCGAAATATTTGTTTAGGAGTGGAGAGCGGCCATCCCGAAGTGTTTAAAATGACCCACAAAGGGGAGTCGCTGGATAAGATAGCCATTGCGGCAAAACTGGTTAAAGAAAACAATCTGCTGCTTGGCCTCTGTTTTGTTATAGGGTTGCCCGGGGATACGTTACATAAACATCTATCGTCGATAAACTTCGCCAAAACCTTGGAACCCAATTATGTTTTTTGGAATATGTGCGTGCCGTGGCCGGAAACCGAAGTGCGCGAATGGTTTGACAAGAATGGCGAAGTTGGGGAATTGAGGAATTTCTCGACCATTATCGATCCCCACGTCAACTACAATGTGCCGCGCGCGTCATCGCATGATTTTCCAACGGGAGACAGGATCAAGGCGTGGTTTATGGCAAATCTGGAAACCTATCAGTTTTCCCCCAAAAGTATCGGGAAGGTGATACGTGAATCCATCAAGCTGGGATTGTACCGCTCACTGGCAATTTATCTATTGGGAAAGCCCATGCATGTGGTATCAACCCGTATTTCAGTGTTGGTCAAAGCGCTCAAACGATTTCGAATGAAATCGTGATAGAAGGGTTTGCTTCGATTGAAGAAATAAATTTATTGGGAGCGCCCTGCTCCGGGGTGCCGGCCGGATTCATTGGGACGCGAATCCATGGCGCGATCCGTCAGCGGCGGATGGCAAACGGGATGTTTAAGGTTTATTCCGTATGAAGATAGCTTTTGACCCGCAAATTTTTATGATGCAGGAGTATGGGGGGGTCTCCCGTTATTTTTGCAGTCTCGTGAGCGCGTTGTCTTCGCATCATGACGTGGAAGCAAAAATTTTCGCCCCGTTGCATATAAATTCATATCTTTCAGGCCTGCCGCCAAAATTGGTTTCCGGACAGAGAATTCGCCTGATTCCAAAAACAGGACGGCTGTGCATTGCCATCAACCAAGTTCTTGTAAGGCCGGTTATGCGCCGGTTTCATCCGGATATTGTCCACGCGACGTACTTTTCACCCAATTCATATGCTCCAAAATCAGCACGCCGCGTTGTAACCGTCTACGATATGATTCACGAGCGTTTTTCCGGGATGTTTTCCAAGCGGGATCGAACGTCGGAGTGGAAACGCCAAGTTACGCAGCGGGCGGATCATGTGATTTGTATTTCTGAAAACACCCGCAAAGATTTGCTCGAGCTGACCGGTTTACCTCCGGAGAAAGTCTCGGTGGCGTATCTTGGGTTTGACGCCTTAATTCCGGACAACACGGCAGTGGACGCAAGCTCCAGGCCATTCATGCTTTATGTGGGGCACCGGTACGGCTACAAGAATTTTGATACGTTCATTCGCGCCTACGCCAGCTCGCCATGGTTGTGCAATAACTACGATGTGGTGTGCTTTGGGGGCGGCGCTTTTACCAAAGATGAAGCCAACCTGTTTGTTGAGTTGGGGCTTGCCGCCGAGAAGGTGGTACAGCGGAGGGGAAGCGATGCCAAACTCGCCGCCTATTATCGTGATGCGGCGGTGTTCGTGTACCCTTCTTTATATGAAGGCTTTGGCATTCCCTTGCTGGAAGCAATGTCCTTGAATTGCCCCGTGGTGTGCGCCAACACAAGTTCCATTCCCGAGGTGGCGGGCGGCGCGGCGGAATATTTTGATCCGCGCGACATGAATTCGATTCGTTCCGCCATCGAGCTTGTGTTGAATTCTTCGGAAAAATCAGCTTATATGATACGTGAAGGACAGTTACGCTGTGCCCAATTTTCGTGGGAGCGGTGCGCGGAAAAGACGTTGGCAATTTATAGGGGACTCGTTGAATGAGGGCATTGATTTGCGGGGTGGGCGGGCAAGACGGCGCCTATCTGGCAAGGCTGCTGTTAAGCAAAGGCTATGAGGTATTGGGAACCTCGCGGGATGCCCAAGTATCCACCTTCAATAATCTCAAGGTTTTGGGAATACGGGAAAAGGTAAAACTTCTTTCCATGGCCTCAAGTGATTTTAGAAGTGTATTAACCGCCTTGAAGACCAGCAATCCGGATGAAGTCTATTTTCTGTCTGGACAAAGTTCGGTCGGTCTTTCATTCGAGCAGCCTGTGGAAACATTGGAGAGCATCACCCTGGGCACTCTGAACATGCTCGAGGCTATCCGGTTTTTTGACAAACCGATCAAGTTTTATCATGCCGGATCCAGTGAATGTTTTGGCGATACCGGCAAAAAGATCGCAACTGAAGAAACACCCTTCCGCCCGCGCAGCCCCTATGCGGTGGCTAAAGCATCCGCGCAATGGCTGGTCGCCAACTATCGCGAGGCATACGGCATTTTTGCCTGCAACGGCATACTGTTTAACCATGAATCGCCGCTGAGGCCGGCGCGGTTTGTTACGCGGAAGATTGTTGATGCGGCAGTGCGGATAGCGGCAGGTTCCGGTGAAAAATTGATGCTCGGACGCTTGGATATCGTCCGGGATTGGGGGTGGGCTCCCGAATATGTGGAAGCGATGTGGCAGATGCTTCAGCAGCGGAATCCGGATGATTATATCATCGCCACCGGCGAGGCGAATTCGTTGCAGGATTTTGTCGTCGAGACGTTTGCCGCGGTGCGGTTGGATTGGCGTGAGCATGTGACATCCGATAAATCGCTTTATAGGCCGACTGATTTGGTGTGGAGCCAGGGCGGCGCCCAAAAGGCCGAAAAGGCGCTGGGTTGGCGCGCGGCATCAAAAATGAAAGATGTTGTTCGTATGATGATTCAGGAAAAAGTCTAACGAACGGTTAGAAGGCCTGAGATGATAAGCGGACAAAAGTTTCGCCTGAATAGTTCCCGTATTTTCATTAGGGAATGATGGCGCTGGCGCTTATTGCCGGGAAATAGTAAAGAAAAAACGCTGCATTATGAACAAGCAAAACAAAACTGAACATTTAGGCGTTGCGGGGAATAAAAATATTCACCAAGACTGGAGAGTGGCATCTCTGATATTAGTGCATTTATATATCATTATTCATCTTCTGCTGTGGTATGTATTCGACCTTCAATGGTGGGGGAAGACGGCAATGATGGGGATACCTTCCCTTCTTGCCGGCCACATTAATGCCGCGGCGGTTATGGTTGTTCTTATTTTTGGGTCGATCCTGTTCTATGGCAGGGGCTTCTGCGGTTGGGCATGCCATATGCGCGGAGTGGTGGAGCTTTCCGACTGGCTGCTGAGAAAACTGGGCATTCCCAAGTACAAAGCGTTGGCCAAGAATAACACGCTTATCAACACGCGATATAGATGGCTTTTCAGGATTGGAGCAATTTATATTCTCACGATAGGTGTAATCGTTTATTGGGTCCGCAATAAATACAATTTTTATATCGATATGAAGTCTCCGGTACCTATGGCCGACTTGCCAGGTTATAACAACCTCCTGTTCAACGAACAATCGCCCATCAACCTTGCGTTGCATGTTAACGGATTCAGCTATGTTGATTTCATGTATGGCTTAAGCGGATTTGTTTTTATTTGGTTTGTGATGGGAGTGGTTTTTAATTATTTTTATGGGCAAGGCGCTTTCTGCAGAATACTTTGTCCTTATGCCGTGTTGCTCACGCCACTTATGAATCTTAACCCTTTACAGAAAAAAATCACCCGGGTTGCGGATTGCACGGGATGCCGCAAATGTTCGAATAACTGTCCCCAAGGGATTGATGTAAGCCGCGAGATATATCATTTTAATGGCAAAGTTATAAACAGGGAATGCATCAAGTGCTACAACTGTCTGGATGCTTGTGATGACGGGGTTTTGGAAGATACCGGAAAACCAGCCATTCCCCAAGTAATCCCTAGAAAGGAATACATTAAAACCCCGTGGCTTTCGGAAACTAAACATTTGCAGATCCCTGAGGAAAAAATTGGGCCAGTGACTGACTTTTTCTCGTTTGTTTTTGCGTTGTTTGCCGGTTCACTTTTTTCTATTTTGGGTGGATTCTGGTTTTATGTCGGCGCAATTTTTGGTTTTATCGGGTTTAGGAAGGCGGCTTCTTTGTTTGTTGCCGCAAGCGTGGAAAAAGGATGACTAATACCGCTTCAAACTGTTTTAACCGGGTCATGGTGGAGCTAAGGCCGGTACGGTTATTCAGCCGGTGAGGCGCTTATTTATTGACTCGGAGCGGCCGGCATTTTTCAGCGCGGACGGTCAATCCCTCAATGATGTGGGTGTATTAACGCCTTCACGGAGAGTAGAATGCCCCAATGAATATTTTAGGCATTAGCGCCTTCTATCACGACTCGGCCGCCTGCATCGTTCAGGACGGAAAAATCGTTGCCGCCGCCCAGGAAGAGCGCTTCACGCGGAAAAAGCACGACCCCGATTTCCCCATCCACGCCGTACGCTATTGCCTCAAGGAGTCCGGCATTGAAGAATCTCAGGTGGATATCGTTACTTTTTACGACAAACCTTTTTTAAAGTTCGAGCGCATACTCGAAACGTATCTCGCCTTCGCCCCACGGGGCTTGCAATCCTTTCTTTCCGCGATGCCCGTCTGGATAAAGCAAAAGCTCCATACGCGGAGCGAGATTCTCAAGGCCGTTCCTTCTTTTACCGGGAAACTTCTTTTTTGCGAACATCACGAATCACACGCCGCCAGCGCTTTTTATCCTTCTCCCTTCGAAGAGGCGGCCATCATCACCCTTGATGGCGTGGGCGAGTGGACCACCACCAGTTTCGGCGTCGGCAAAGGCAACGGCATCGAACTCCTGAACGAAATCCGCTTCCCTCACTCGCTTGGTCTTCTTTACTCCGCCTTCACCTATTACATGGGGTTTAAGGTGAATTCAGGCGAGTACAAGGTTATGGGTCTTGCGCCGTATGGTGAACCGAAGTATGTCGATCTTATCCTCAAGGAGCTTATTGATCTCAAGGAGGACGGCTCCTTCGCGCTTAACATGAAATACTTCAATTATTGCACCGGCCTCACCATGACGAACAAGCATTTCGACCGGCTTTTCGGCGGCCCGCCACGAAAACCGGAGAGTCTCCTCACGCAACGCGAAATGGATCTCGCGCGCTCTTTGCAAGATGTCACCGAACTTGCTGTGTTACGTATCGCCCGTCATGTACGCAAGGAAACGGGGATGGAAAACCTCTGTCTCGCGGGCGGCGTGGCGCTCAACTGTGTCGCCAACGGCAAAATAATGAGCGAAGGTATTTTTAAGAAAATCTGGATTCAACCCGCGGCGGGCGACGCCGGCGGCGCGCTGGGAGCCGCGCTAAGCACATGGCACCGGTATCTGAAAAACCCGCGACAGGCCGGCGGAGAACGCGATTCGCAACAAGGCACCTATCTGGGGCCGGGTTTTACCGACGGGGAGATCGAATCGTTCCTCACGGCGCACGGCATCCCTTATGAGCGCTGCCATGGAGAAACTCTTGCCGAGAAAGTCGCGGAGCTTCTTGCCGAAGAGAAGATTCTCGGCTGGTTCAACGGCCGCATGGAATTTGGGCCCCGCGCCCTCGGCTCGCGCAGTATCATCGGTGATCCGCGGTCGGAAACGATGCAAACAACGATGAATCTCAAGATCAAATTCCGCGAGTCGTTCCGCCCATTCGCGCCATCAGTGCTGCGTGAAAAGGTGGATGACTGGTTCGAGATGGACGCCGACTCGCCCTATATGCTTCTGGTCGCGCCGGTGAAAAAGGAACGCCAGCGGGAGATGTCCGGCGAGCAGGCAAAGCTCTTTGGCATCGACAAGCTCAACATCCCGCGTTCCGACATCCCCGCCGTAACCCACGTCGATTATTCGGCGCGGGTGCAGACGGTGGATGCGCAATCCCACCCCGCATACCGGCGTGTTATCGAGCATTTTTACGAAAAGACCGGCTGCCCCGTGATCATCAACACCTCCTTCAATGTGCGCGGGGAGCCTATCGTCTGCACCCCGCAGGAGGCGTACGTCTGCTTCATGCGCACGGATATGGATTACCTCGTACTCGGCAATTATATTCTCGATAAGAAAGCCATGCCGGAATTCAAGGACGACGGCTCATGGAAAACAGAATTCGAGCTCGACTGATGACAAATAAAAAAGATATTCGGATTTTCGCGGCGGGTATCGGGATTATCTTCCAGATGTTTGCCTTGGCGTCATGGTGGAAAGGGGGAACTCTCTTTCCCTATCTGGCGGGATTTGGATTATTTTTTTCCGCCTATGGGCTGGCGCTTCCGTCGCTTATGGCCCCCCTCTATCGCCGTTGGATGGTCTTTGCGGCGGTTCTCGGACGCTTCCAAACCATGTTGTTCCTTACGATTCTTTTTTTTCTCGCCCTTACCCCTCTTGCGGCGCTTCTGCGCGCAACAGGCAGGGATGCTCTCGATCTCTCAATCAATCCGGGCAAGGAGAGTTATTGGAAAAAGCGCCCGCCTCTGCAGGATGGCGCACATTACGAAAAACAGTTCTGATCAGCGAGGCAATGCCAAGCTGGCTTGAGCTATGCGTGGACAATGCGCGGTCCGTTTGGTAAGCTACCCACTCTTGCGCGGGACAGATGTGAGTACAATAAACGTAATTTACAATAACGTATCCAGTGATCGGATAATCCACAGATGGTCTCATTGCCAATAGCTAACACGGAAGTTCCCAAATCCTATTTCGACAAGCACCCGTTCCCCGGCCTTAGCTTGGGTCACATAACCACCATTCACGAATATATTTTCATGCTCGAAAAAAACCTTTTGTATCGAGCCATAAAAAGCTTGGTGAAATCGGGAGACCGCCTTCTTGATACAGGTTGCGGAACCGGTGAATTCACCACCTACTTGGCGATACACAGCGGCGCGGAAGTTGTCGGATTGGATTGCAGCGAGGAAACGCTTGAATGGGCCAGGGGTGTTAAGCGTAGGATTTATGACAAGCCGGAACTTTCCTTCTGTCATGGCGATGTCTTTAAGGTCAAGCCTTCGGACCACGGCATGTTCGATATTATATTGGCGATGGGATTGTTTACCTCGATACCCGATGAGCACATCGCGTTGCGGAATCTTGTGAAAGTGCTCAAACCCGGCGGTATGGTTGTTTTTGGATTTTTTGATCCGGTGGCACGAGTTGTCATGAGGGTGGAAAGGATGCTCCTGCATACTTTATATTCCGATTTTGCAAAGCGGGAGCCTATTTGCCGTAAATTTCTTCTCAAACACTTAAGCAATACAAACGAGCTGATCTGGCATATAAACCAGCTTACCGAGGAATTCTTGAAATACCATTCCCCAAGGGTTGCCATCTCAATGATGGAAGAATGCGGGCTAACGATTACTGATTGCTATCCACGTTTAAAAGCGTTTGGCGAGGTTATTCCTGAAAAGTTAAAAGTTGATGGTGCGTACAAGGTGCCTGCCGTTCAACTGTTTGGGCAACTCAATTGGCTTAGATCGGGTACCGATGGCTATTACGTGCTTATAGCCCGGAAGGAATAGGGCGATGATAAAGCAGATCAGCACAATCTATAGAGAGTCTGATTGCGGCGGCGTAAAAGCGTTTATGTGCAGCGTCATTCTTGGCCTGATTGTTTTTTTAGGGGATACGAAAAGATTTGTATACAAAGCCCTTGCGTATGTCAGCAAGTTCCAGGCAAAAATATTTTATGGGATTCTTTATGCGCTTTTGGCCCCGTCCACGTCCGTTCTTTTTTTTGTCGCCGGTGAGGGTTCTAAAGCATCAACGGATAAATCAGTAAGTATCGATAGTTTTTCCGCGCCGCACACTGATAACGACAGGATGTATTGATGGTTTTGGTTTTGAGTGCCTATTATCAGCCGTTCAGGGCCGTATTACTTGGTGAGGATGGAGAAGTCAAAAAGGTTCTCCGTCCGTTCAACGATTATCCGGATGCGGATGGATTTTATGCTTTCCCCATGGAAAACATGCTTGACGCTTTTCTTAAGGAAGATGTTAATCCATATGAAATTAAGCAGGTTGTTATTTTTGGCAAGCCGCTACTTTTTTTTGAGACCTTCCTGAAAGAATCGCTGGTTCCTCCCCGCATTAAGAAGATGCCTATCTTTGGCAAGGGGGTTCACGGTTATTTCAACAATGTGTTCAGGATAAGAAAGAATTTATCCAATCTGCTGAGGTTCACTCCAAAATGCTGGTTTCTCCCCGCACTTGGCGCTTTTGCGGGTATAAGGAATGTTTTTGATTTAGACGGCGATATTTTATTTTGGCAAGTTCATTCCGAGTTCTCCCAACCCTTTTTGAGCAGAAAAGATTCAAAGGAAATCGTGGTTTTAAACCACCTCAACAGTAGTCATAGAAGGTATTTTGAAAGCAAACAACCGGAAATTAGGCGGGAAATACTGAACAACACGCTATCGTCCTTGGGCATGGAAAAAGGGTATGTAGTGGTTAACCGTATAAATGGCGATGATGATTTCCGGTTTAACGGGATTGAGTTAATTGCCGATGCTCCTACATTGGCAATATTGGGCTTATGCCGCATGTTCTTGTCATTGGACAGCAAGGCTGCCGAGAGGCAGGTAAACTTTCACCGTAGCCTCGTTGAGCTAGCTGGTGTACGAACGATTGCAGGGCAGAAATCTCATATGTTGGCTTTATGTGATTTGGAGAAACTATGGGCGGAAAGCCCCTCCTTCAAAACGCTTTCGGAGCACTCTGGCCATGTCGGCTATTTGTAGGGTGTATTGTGTGCCTGTTTTTGGAGAGTTCAGGGCAATCGGAGGATTGATTCGATGCGGAATACCCGGTTTTGCCAAGGGCGGGTGAATTCCACAAGGCGATTGCCTTTTGAATGGTGTCAGAGCAAAATGGCGGCCAAGTGAATAGCGGACAACTTTAAAAAGGACTCGACATGCTATGGGATCGGTGAACGGTGAAAAAGGCAAACCTGTCATTTCAATAACGATTTATGGGCAGATCGGGATTTTCCTGTTGAACGTGGCAATCCTTTTTCTGGTATTAAATATCTTGGCATGGGCGGCGATTAAGGCGAAGCACGTTTTCCACCCCTCTCTGGCGGGTTCCATTCAGGACTTGCATACAGTGTATCCGGGATGGACGGTGCGGGATATTGTCCAGATGTATGATGAGCATGGGGTTAATTCCTTGCAATACGCTCCGTGGATGGGGTTTAGGGAAAAGGCCCGATCCGGTAAATATGTGAATGTTTCACCGGAAGGATTCCGGTATTCTTTCAATAAAAATGCATCCCTGAAAGATAATGGGCTGAACATATACGTTTTTGGCGGATCCAGCACATTCGGGACGGGCGTGGACGATACCTCCACCATTCCAGCCCAAATGCAAAAGTTCTTTGGGGAAAAATATCCCGGCAAGAAGATCAATGTATTCAATTTTGGCGTCGGGGGCTACTATTCAAGCCAGGAATTCGAATGGCTGGCTACCTTGGCGCGGCATGGACATGTGCCCGACATCGCGGTGTTTATTGATGGATATAACGAAGGTTTTTTTATGGAGCCAATCTTTACAAATGAACTGAGCATCTTATTTGAAGCAAAGAGCAACGATCCGCTCTTGTTCGGGAAGCAGGTCATCGCGGAACTCCCTTTAATGGATTTTCTCTTGCGGGCGTTCAAAATAAAGAATTCGGTGATGGGCATAGCAATTGCGCATGGTTTACCATCTCCCCTCGAGAGTTCCGCGAGGTATAAACTGAACAAGAAACTGATAACGGTCTTGGCGTCGGAATATGGCATCAGGACATATTTCTTTATTCAGCCGGTGGTTGGCTACCGGAACAAATTCCGCACCCACCTGTTTAACCCCTCCGGCGCCACCGAACCAGAACTCATCAATACTGAAATGATGGCTCTTCTTGCCGGAACTGCCGACGGAAAGACATCTTTCGACGTTACCGGCTTGCTCGCGGACTATGAAAAGCAGCCATTCGTCGATGCGGCACATTACACCCCCGAAGTTTGCGGGATGGTCGCGCGGGCGATCGTTGAACGGGTCGCCATTCCATGACAGCTTTCGTTTAGCCGCTATCTTCGGGCGGGGAGGCCGATGCAATTTAAAAAATGGCGTAAATAAAAGGGGCGATAACAGAGCCTTCCAAAATAAAAAACAAGGATCCCACAAGAACCAGGATGAATATTACCGGCGCCAACCAGTACGCTTTCCGGGAAAAAATAAAACCGGATAGCTCCGCGGACAGTGCCCGCAATTCCTTTATTTTTGACAGCATGGCGGCTTCCTTATGATAACGACAAAAAACTGCCCGTACATTTTCTCGCGCGATACTTATGATTTACGGCAAGTTTAGGATACCTCATTCAGTGGGGCAAATCAATCCGGTTTTTGGTGTCTCAGTTTGAAATTACTGTTTGAATGGAGCGTGTGATTGCTTCGTTAACATTAACATTCGCAATTGCAAGGCCATCGAAGATTGCTGCGGCAATCTCAAACGGATACACCGCCCGGTTTTTATCGTACGGGATGGGAATGGCAAGGCTTCACTGCCTATCGGGCGGCTATTTATTGGATTCAGCTTAGAACGGGAGAACTTATATCTTCCTGAAAAAGTGGTGACCTCGGCGGGATTCGAACCCACGGCCCCCGGATTAGGAATCCGATGCTCTATCCAACTGAGCTACGAGGTCAACGAAAACACGAATGTTAAAGAATAATCAATCAACCCTCTAAAAACAAGGGTTTAAAAGGGTGTCGTGGTTGTTCCTTTGAAAACCCATGGGTTAGCCGGTGCCTTGCCGCGATTTTCGGCTCTAAATGCTTGTACAAATTGTAACGGCTATGCTACTTTTAACATCTGGCATGGCGTATAACAGTGCTTAATTATGAGGTAAAACCGTGAGCCAATTTCAAAAAAACCTGGCCTTGTGGCTGGTCGTTCTGCTGTTCATGATCGCGCTCTTCAATATTTTCAGCAAGCAGGCGCAGGCGCCGCACACCGAGATTATTTATAGCGAGTTCACCGACGCGCTCCAAAAGGGCGATGTGGAAGACGTGAAAATACAGGGACACGCCATAAAAGGAAAATTTAAAAACGGCAAACAGTTCGACACGTTCTCGCCGGATGATACCCAGCTTCTCGAAATGCTGCGCGGGCAAAAGGTGAAGATTACCGTGCTGCCGCCGGAGCAAGCGAGCTGGTGGATGAATATCCTCGTCTCGTGGTTCCCGATGTTGTTGCTCATAGTCATCTGGATATTTTTCATGCGCCAGATGCAGTCGGGCGGCACCAAAGCGCTCAGTTTCGGCAAGAGCCGCGCCAAACTTTTGAATGAAGGAAAACAGAAGGTCACTTTCAAGGACGTAGCGGGCGTTGAAGAGTCGAAAGAGGAGCTTGTCGAGATTATCGAGTTCCTTAAAAATCCCGGCAAGTTCCAAAAGCTGGGCGGCAAGCTTCCCAAGGGGGTACTGCTCGTCGGCCCTCCGGGAACCGGTAAAACGCTGATGGCCCGCGCGGTGGCGGGCGAGGCGGATGTGCCGTTTTTCTCCATCTCCGGTTCCGACTTCGTGGAAATGTTCGTGGGGGTGGGCGCTTCCCGCGTGCGCGATCTTTTTGAACAGGGAAAGAAAAACGCCCCTTGTATAATTTTTGTGGACGAAATTGACGCCGTCGGGCGCCATCGCGGCGCGGGCCTCGGCGGCGGCCACGACGAGCGCGAGCAAACGCTCAACCAGCTCCTCGTCGAGATGGACGGATTCGAGGGAAACGACGGCGTCATAATGATCGCCGCCACCAACCGTCCCGACGTGCTCGATCCCGCGTTGCTCCGTCCCGGCCGTTTCGACCGGCAGGTGGTGGTGCCGATACCGGATATGCGTGGCCGTGAAATGATTCTGAAAGTTCACGCCACAAAAGTGCCGTTGGCGGCCGATGTGGAAATGGGGCAGGTGGCCAAGGGAACCCCCGGCTTTTCCGGCGCCGACCTGGCTAATCTGGTGAACGAGGCGGCGTTGCTTGCCGCCCGGCGCGACAAGGTGAGCGTGGAAATGACCGACCTGGAAGAGGCCAAAGATAAGGTGATGATGGGCGTTGAGCGCCGCAGTGTTGTTATCAGCGACAAGGAAAAGCGGACCACCGCCTACCACGAGGCGGGCCATGCGCTGGTGGCGATGAAGTTGCCGGGCACCGACCCGATACACAAAATCACCATCATTCCCCGCGGCCGGGCGTTGGGGCTCACCCAGCAGCTTCCCGAGGATGAAAAGCACACCTTTCCGCGGACGTTTCTCTTGAATACCGTTGCCATTCTGATGGGCGGCCGCGCGGCGGAAGAACTCGCCATCGGCGAGATGACCACCGGCGCGGGTAACGATATCGAGCGCGCCACCGACTTGGCCCGCCGCATGGTCTGCAAGTGGGGCATGAGCGATAAATTGGGACCGCTGGCATTTGGCAGACGTGATGAACCGATTTTTCTCGGCCGGGAAGTATCGCATACCGCCGATTACAGCGATAAGGTCGCGCAGAATATCGACAGCGAAGTGGAGCGGATTGTGAAAGAGGGGATGGCCACCGCAGTTAAAATATTAACCGAGGACCGCGCCATACTGGAAAAAATTGCAGCCGCGTTGCTTGAGAAGGAAACGCTCGACGCCAAGGATATGCAATTTATTGTAAATGGCATCGTGCCCCCTAATGGCAATGGCAAGAAGCCGGATGCGTTGCCCGCTGCCGAATCCTCGCCGTCCGCCGCTGAGGCCAATCCCGCGCCCGATGCCACTCATCCCCTAGGTGACGCCCCGGCGCAGGCCTGACTTCGTATTTTGTGTCATTCTGAGCGTAGCGAAGAATCCCTTTCCGGTTGAAAAAAGGGAGTGGGAGCCTTCGTCCGCCTGCGGCTCAGGATGACCGGAGCGATGGAAATCTCCATCTTTCGTTGATAATTTCCCGGCGTCTCGGGTTAGAATGGCTCTCTTATGAAATTAATAGAACGTCTCGGCAAAGAAGTCCTCATTATCGACGGTTCCATGGGGGCGCTCCTCCAATCCGAGGGGCTGCCAAGCGGGTACGCGCCCGACCTCTGGAACCTCGAAAAACCCGAAGCCATCGCTTCCGTGCACAAGCGGTATGTGGATGCCGGGGCGCAGATCATCATCACCAACACGTTTGGTTCCAGCCGGCCCCGGCTGGAAGAGTACGGGCGGCAGAACGACCTGAAAAAAATCAACCGCGCCGGCGTAGAGATCGCCCGCAAGGCGGCGGATGGCCGCGCGCTGGTGGCGGGCGGTTCAGGCCCCAGCGGCAAGTTGATATTCCCGATGGGGGATGTGGATTTCGAGGACGCCGTCGCCATTTTCCGAGAACAGGGGCAGGCACTGGTGGAAGCCGGGGCCGATCTTCTCATCATCGAAACGATGTTCGACCTGATGGAGACCAAGGCCGCCGTTATCGGTTTTAATGAGGTGCGCGGCCGCGTGCCGCTCATCGTCAGCATGACGTTTACCGCGGGGGGCGTGACCGATACCGGCACCACCCCCGAAGCGGCCGCGGCGGTTTTGGAAGGTTTGGGCGTCGATGTCCTTGGCGTGAACTGTTCCACCGGTCCGGCTGAAATGCTGGACGTGGTTCGCCGCATCGCGGCGGCGTCGAAACTGCCGATCATGGTGGAGCCAAACGCCGGGTTGCCGGTGCTGGAGGGGGGTGTCACCCGCTTCAAGGCGCCGATGGATGAAGTCGCTTCTTTCGCCCCGAAATTCGTGGAGCTGGGAGCGGGCATTATCGGCGGCTGCTGCGGCACGCGCCCGGAATACATTCAAAAAATATCCTCGTTGGTAAAAGGACAACCGGTTGCACCCCGCCCCGGCAGGGGGGGCGTCGTCATCGCCAGCCGCTCCAGCGCGTTGTGGATAGGCGCGGGGCATCCGTTTGTGAAGATCGGCGAAAAGATCAATCCGACCGGCAAGAAAAAATTCGGCGAGGCGATCAAGGAAGGGCGCACCGACCTGATTTTGGCCGAGGCCCGCAAGCAGGAAGAGGCGGGGGCTGGCGCGCTTGACATCAACGTGGGGGTTCCGCTCATCGACGAGCCGGCCATGATGGTGAAAGCCGTCACCGCCGTGCAGAACGTGACTGCGTTGCCATTGGTGATCGATAGCTCGAATAACGACGCGCTGTTGCGCGGCTTGCAGGTGTACGCCGGGCGCGCGCTGGTGAACAGCGTGAATGCCGAGCATGACAAGCTGGAAACGGTGTTGCCGTTCGTGAAACGCCACGGCGCCGCCGTGCTGGCGCTTACCGCCGGCGACGAGATACCGGAATCGGCCCAGGCGCGGCTTAAATACGCCAAAGAGATACTTGACCGCGCGCTGGCGCTTGGCATGCGGCGCGAAGACATTGTGTTCGATTGTCTCGCGGTGGTGGTATCCGCGATGCAGGAGGGGGCGCGCCAGACGCTGGAGACCATCCGGCTCATCCGCGAAGAGCTGGGCTGCGCCACCACCATCGGCCTTTCCAACGTTTCGTTTGGCCTGCCGGACCGGCATACCATCAACAATAACTTTCTGGCGATGGCGATGGCCAACGGGCTTGACGCCGCCATTGTGAACCCTTATGACGAACAGATGCACAAAACTGCCGCCGCCGCGGGACTCTTCACCCGGCGCGATATCGGCTGCAACCGTTTTATCAACGCCGCCACCGCTTGGGAAACCGGAAGCGCGGCCAAAGAGGCGGCCCCGGCGGCCAAACAGGCGCAGAATCTCCCCATTGCCGAAAAGATTTTTAACGCCGTTGTCGAGGGGGAGAAGGATGGCATTGCCCAACTGGTGCAGGCCGCGCTTGACGAAGGCATCCCGCCGATGGATGTTTTCATAAACAGCCTGACGCCCGCCATCCGCAAGGTGGGCGATCTCTTCGCCGAGCGGAAGAAATTCATCCCGCATCTCGTCGCCAGCGCCGACACGATGAAGAAGGGAGTGGCGGTGCTTGATCCGTTGCTCCGCTCCGCCCGTGCCGACGCAAGCAAGGGGACAATTGTTTTCGCCACGGTGAAAGGCGATGTGCACGACATCGGCAAGAACGTTTGCGTCATTATGCTGGAGAATTTCGGTTACAAGGTTATTGATTTGGGGCGCAATGTGCCGTTGGATGATATTCTTGCCGCCGCCGAAAAGCACCGCGCGGACATCCTGGGGCTTTCGGCGCTGATGACCACCACGATGATCCAGATGCCGCTGGTGGTGAATGAAGTGAAAAAACGGAACTTGCCGTACAAGATCATGGTGGGGGGAGCGGTGGTTACACGCTCGTTTGCCGATGAAATCGGGGCCGATGCCTATGGGAAGGACGTGGGGGATGTGGTGACCATTGCCGAAACCCTCATGGCGAAAAAATGAGCAGGTTATTCCGGGCGGGGATATCCGTGGCGTTGTTGGCCGCGGCCACTGGCTGCTCCGGTTTTACCGCCTACCGCTACAAGCAGTATTACGCCATGATTCAGCCGATTGTCAGTTACGACAAGAGCTATGAAGATACCCGCATCGCTTTCCAGTTTGAAATCACTGAAAAGAAGATATTGGTCGATATCGCCAATATCAGCAGTGAGCCAGTCACGGTCGATTGGCCGAACGTGTATCTGGTCGACGCCGAAGGCATTTCGCGCCATATAGTGAATGATCAGGTCGTCTTTACCAAAGAGACTTCACGCATGAAGCCGACCATCATTGCGCCGGGAGCGACGGAGCACAACCTGATCGTTCCGCGGGATAGCGTGGAAGAACTGGAACAGTGGACGTGGTACATAAAACCGCTTTATACCCAGACCGACGATACCGCGCCGTTAAACCTCAAAAAGGTGTTCCGGGTGGTCATTCCCGTCCAAGCGGGTAACGAGCGCCGCCGCTACTCCTTTCAGTTCATGGTGACGGACGTGGTGCCGTACCGCAGCCTCTCCCTCGGCTGATCCCCCAATTTCCCATTCTTTCCCCAAAGCCGGTATAATTGGCGCATGCGTTTATTTTCCGGGGGGATGGCCGAATGCCGATGAACACCATATTGGTAGTGGACGATGAGCCGGATGTACTTGAGATAACGTCGCATTTTCTCCGCGGCAAGGGATTTGCCGTGGCGCGCGCCGCAAGCGGGCTGGAGGCTCTCCGTCAGGCCGCCGAAAGCGCGTTCGAGGTTGTGTTGCTGGATATCTCAATGCCCGGCATGGATGGTATTGCCACGCTAAATGAGTTGAAGGCGAGATACCCCGCCACCGAGGTTATCATGATCACCGCGAACGACGAAATGCCCACCGCTATCACCTGTATGCAGGAGGGAGCTTACGGCTATCTGGTGAAGCCGCTCGATTTCAACCAGCTCCATCTGGAGGTGAACCGTGCGCTGGAGCGCCGCCGGATGGCGCTGGCGTTGGCCGATTTTCATAAAAACATGGAACTGAAGGTGGCGGAACGCACCGTGGAGGTGCGGCGGCTCAATGAGAAGCTGCGGGAGAACTTTCTGGCCTCGATCCGCGTGCTGATGAGCCTGCTGGAGGTGTATGAGCCGTATATGGGAAGCCACCTCAAGCGGGTGGGCGCGCTGGCGGTGGAGATGGGGCGCGCCCTGAATCTGCCGGAAAAAGACCGTACCGACCTGGAGATCGCGGCTCTGTTGCACGATATCGGCCGCGTGGCATTGCCCGACGACCAGGCCGATTCCGGCTTCAACAAGCTCCCGGCGGAACACATTTCTTACGTCAAGCAGCACACAATCATAGCCCAGCACATTCTTTCCCCTTCGAGCGAATTGGAGAATGTGGGAAAAATCATCCGCAGTTTACACGAGCATCTCGATGGCAGCGGTTTCCCCGATGAGCTGCGCGACGATGAAATCCCGCACCTTTCCCGCGTGCTGGGGGTGATCAACGCTTACGACGAGTTGGTGCACCGCCGCCGCTTCACCCACGAGCATATCAACAGCCACGAGGAAGGGGATGTCTTTGCCCTGCGGCACCTCTACTCGGTGGCGGGTCGGCATTTCGAGCGCCGTATCGTCGAAGCGTTGGAACAGGTGCTGGAAGGGGTGAAGAGCCGCGAGCGCAACGAGACAAGGCTAACCGTGCGGGAACTCAAGCCGGGGATGCAGCTGGCGAGGGACATCTACACGCACGAGAGGCTTTTGTTGCTTGGGCAGGGAAACAGCATCACGCAGCCGCATATCAAGCGCATTGAAGCGTTCTTACGAATGAAAATGGTGAATAACGAGTTTTTTATCGCACGCGGCGATAGCGCCTGATCTTTTCAACAACCTCTCCGGTGACACAGACGGGACAGGGGTGTTCTGATTCCGGGCAGCAGTGCGGCGGGGTGTCCGAAAAACGCAAACGGCAGTTACAAAACCGGTCACGCATTGTGCTAACATGAGAACCCTATGGAAACCCCTTTAATACTGATAGTTGATGACGAACCGGACAACCTTGAGGTTCTGGAAAGCCGTTTGATTCGGCGTAATTACCGTGTCATTTCCGCGGATAGCGGCGCACGGGCACTTAAATTGCTAGAAGAAATAGAGCCGGATTTGATTTTGCTGGACGTGATGATGCCGGGGTTGGACGGGTTTGAAACGCTTACCCGTATGAAAGAGATGAGAAAAGGGATTTTTATGCCGATTATTCTCCTCACCGCGCAGGACGACAAGGAAAGCCGGATCAAGGGGCTTGATATCGGCGCGGATGATTATTTGACCAAGCCGGTCGATATGGACGAACTGATGGCCCGCATACGGGCGATGCTTCGAATAAAAGATCTCAAGAAACAGATAACCGTCAAAGACCGCGAGATCAACCGCCTCTCGCGCGAACTCAAGGAAACCAACCGGTATCAGGATATAATCGGCGCAAGCGCCGTGATGGTGGAGTTGGCGGACAGGATACGCGGGGCCGCGGGCATCGGCAGCCCCGTGTTGATCGAGGGGGAGAGCGGCACCGGCAAAGAGTTAGTGGCCAAAGGTATACATTACGCGTCGGCGCGGGCCGATCGACCCTTCATCGCGGTTAATTGCGCCGCGCTTCCTTCCGAGCTTATCGAAAGCGAATTGTTTGGTCACCGGAAGGGGGCTTTTACCGGCGCGATGGCCGCCGCCGAAGGGCTTTTCAAGGCGGCCGACGGCGGATCCATCTTTCTGGATGAAATCACCGAAATGCCGGTGGAGGTTCAGGCAAAAATGTTGCGTGTGTTGCAGGAGGGGACGGTGCGGCCCGTCGGCGGCGCCGAGGAGATGCCGATCAACGTACGCGTGATTGCCGCCACCAACATTGATGTGGGGCGCGCCGTTAAAGAAGGGAAGCTGCGGGAAGACTTGTACTACCGCATCAACGTGTTGAACATCAAGCTGCCGCCGTTACGCGCCCGTAAAGGGGATATACCGTTGCTGGCGCAGGGTACCATCGAGCGCCTCAATGCCCGCTTTGGCCGCGGCGTGAAAGGGATTTCCGCTTCGGCCCTGGCCGCGCTCGCCCGGCACGATTGGCCCGGCAACGTGCGTGAACTGCAAAACGTGATCGAGCGCTGTTTCGCGCTTCCCGACCTGGAAGTGATTGACGAGCGCCACATCCAGATTTTGCCGTTAACCGATTCGCGGGAAACGTCCGCCGCCGTTCCGCCGCCCGCTTCCGGGCCCGTGGATGGGGGGGATGTTCTTTCGCTTGACGAGGCCGAGAAGAAACTGATACTTTCCGCTCTTGCAAAAACCGGCAACAACAAACTTAAAGCGGCGCAAATGTTGGGTATCCACCGCTCCCGGCTTTATAAAAAGCTGGAGCGTTACGGCATTAAAGATTAGGCAAGGGAGAAGTTGCAGGCAATGAAAGAACACAAAAAACTGGTTGCGGAGGGAAGCCCCCTCCTCCCGTTGATCCTTACCTTCATCGGCGTTCTCGTGATGGCGCTGGTTTTTGTGGAAAGTTATTTGGAGCTGACGGGCCAACCGTTCACCTTTTTGGATGTGGCCCATAAAAGCGGCTTGCTCACCGCTTACAAGGTATCCAATCAGCCCAACCGCGGAATCTGGCACCTTGTCGGATGGATCGGCAGCGCCTGCTTCGTCGTTATGATGCTCTATTCGATGCGGAAACATTTCAAGTTTATGCAGGGCGTCGGTTCCATTCGCTACTGGCTGGACGTTCACATGTTCCTGGGAATTGTCGGCACCCTGTTGGTCACGGCGCACAGCACCTACAAATTCGGCGGTATCGTGGCGCTTTCGTACTGGTCGGCGGTGGTGGTGGCCGTCAGCGGATTCCTTGGCCGCTATCTGTATGTGCAGATTCCCCGTTCCATATCGGGGCAAGAACTGAAGATGGATGAGATCAACGAAATCATGGACGATATCACCCTTGAGATCGACCAGTTCGCCAGAGGGCAGTATGACGTTCAGCACTACTTCGAGCGGATCGCCGGGCCGAAGCTTGAACGGCGGCATTCCGGCCGTGACGGGTCGCGGGAACTGGGCATGTTCGATGCGCTTTGGGCGTTGTTCACGACCGATATCAGGAGCATGATCACGATGTATGGTATCTGGCGCGGCCTCAAAGCCAACAAGCAGATACCCGATCATGTGAAGAACCGCGTCTTCAAGCTGATACGGGAAAAGGGGCGGCTGGTGCGTTCCATCCAATTCCTTGAAGCGTCGCACAAACTGCTGCATTACTGGCACGTATTCCATAAACCGTTCGCCATCATCATGTTCATCGTTATGTTCCTGCATATTGCCGTTTACTACGTTTTTCGCATATGAGGTGGCCGTGGACAAGTTGTTGAACCTGCTTATCGAAAATATCACCCTTATCGCGGGGGCGGTTATCATCCTGGTGGTGGTCGGGCCCTATCTGTTCCTGCAAAGCCGCGGCTCGAAAAAAATGTCCAAGGAGATTGAACGGGCCAAACAGGACGGCCTGAGCGAACCGGCCACGATTCACCCCAAGGTGAACCGGGCCATCTGTATCGGCTCCGGCAGTTGCATCAACGCTTGTCCCGAAAAAAATGTGCTGGGGATCGTTGATAACAAGGCGGAGGCGGTTTACGCCTCCCGTTGCGTCGGTCACGGCGCCTGCGCCCGCGCCTGTCCGGTGGGGGCCATCGAACTGGTGTTCGGGACGGAAAAGCGCGGCGTGGATATCCCGCAAGTGCAACCGAACTTTGAAACCAATATGGAACGGATATTCATCGCCGGCGAACTGGGCGGCATGGGGCTTATCCGCAATGCGATGACGCAAGGAATTGAATCCGTCACTTACATTGAGGAAGACCTCAAAGCCGGGCAATTTCCCAAGGAGCCGGATGTGTACGATCTTATTATTGTCGGCGCGGGCCCCGCGGGGCTGGCCGCATCGCTTACCGCCAAAAGCAAGAACCTAAATTACCTCCTGCTCGACCAGGAAGAGGAGTTTGGCGGCGCGATCCTTTCCTATCCGCGCGCCAAGGTGGTTATGACCCGTCCCGTGGAAGTTCCGATCTACGGAAAAATACGCACCGGCGAGCTGAGCAAGGAGCAGCTGCTGGCTCTGTGGAAGGACATCATAGCCAAGGCGCAGTTGAAGGTGTATGCAAACGAAAAGGTGCAAAGCCTTACGCGCGAGGGCGCGAAGTTTACGGTGAAAACCTCCAAGCGGGAACTGTTAACCCGCTTTGTCCTTTTGGCCATAGGCCGCCGCGGCACGCCGCGCAAATTGGGGGTGCCGGGTGAAAAGCTGCCCAAGGTGATGTATCGTCTGTTGGAGCCCGAGCATTACAGCGGCCAGAAAATCCTGGTGGTGGGCGGCGGCGACAGCGCCGTGGAAGCCGCCATCGCGCTTGCCCGCCAAGAGGGAAACGCAGTGACGCTTTCCTATCGCAGCGCCGCGTTTTCCCGCATCAAGGCGGGGAATCAAACGCGGATCGACGCGGCGGTCAAGGCGGGCAAGGTGACGCTGATGATGGAATCAAACGTCAAGGAGATCAAGGGCGCCGAGGTTTTGTTGGAATACAAAGGGCAAACAGTCTCTATTCCCAACGACTCGGTGTTCGTTTTCGTTGGCGGAGTCCTGCCAAACGACTTCCTGAAAGCGTGCGGTATCGCCATCGAAACCAAGTTCGGTACAAGCTGACGGACCGCGCCGGGTAATTAGCGGAACCACCACTGTTCCCACTCCAATACCAGCGCGGCAAGGAGCGTGTACCCGCCACCGTCGGGGTGGTGTTTGTCATGGCCATCCACTTCTTCCATCCATAAGGCCGATTTGTTCAACGGCGTGAAAATGTCGAGGTATGGAACGCCCAGCTTTTTGGCGGTTGCGGCGTAAGAGGTGGAGAGGCGGCGGATTCGTTTATTGTGCTCTTGATCGGATACCGGCGGCGGTCCGACCACAAGGGTGTCGTATTTTTTTTTGGCGGCGGCGAGTATGAGCCGCATGTTGTTGACGGAATCCTCGAAGGAGACCCGTTGCTTTCCCGCGACGATGGCGGTGTCGTTTACGCCGAAGGAAAAGATGAGGCGTCCGTGAAATGGCCCTTCCAGCCGGTTTGCGGTTTCCTTTTTCCAGCGCAGCCGAACATCCTCCGATGTGTCGCGGCGTACGCCAAGGTTGTAAAAAGTGATTTTACTCCCTTTACTGTTGGCTATCTGGCAGACCCGGCCGGCCCAGCCAAGGCATTCGGTATCGCCGGTTCCGTTGACGAATGAGTCCCCAAAAAAACAGATTCGAACATCGTCGCCGTTTTGCATACCGCGACATTACCACCCCGGGGCCGTAAAATAAATTAAATTAATAAAGAGGGGGTGATTTTTGTGATTATCTTGGAGCGGGAGACGGGATTCGAACCCGCAACCTTCAGCTTGGGAAGCTGACACTCTACCATTGAGTTACTCCCGCGATTTCCAGAGGACGCATTATACCAGCATTTCCGCTTTTGCAAAGTGGCGTTGCCGCGGCCATCAAAGAATGTTTTAATACCCGCCATGTTCACCTTGAAAGTCAAAAAGCTTCATCCGGCGGCGAAGCTGCCGACCGTAGGCCACCCCGGCGATCTCGGTTGCGACCTGTACGGCCTTGAAGAAACCGTTATCCCCGCCGGCGGACAGGCAATCGTCCGCACCGGTATCGCGCTGAAATTTCCTGACGGCTGGGGCGGCATCATCAAGGATCGGTCATCGATGGCCGCCGCCCGCATTTACACTGCGGCGGGCGTGATCGATGCCGGTTACCGTGGCGAAGTGAAGATCGTGATGCACAACGGCAACGGCACGGATTACGTCATCAAGGCAGGCGGCAAGATAGCCCAGATTGTGCCGTTGAAAGCCCCGGAATGGCGCGTGGAAGAGGCGGCTGAGTTGGACGGCACTTCGCGAGCCCACGGCGGATTCGGCAGCACCGGCCACACCTGACCCCACCGCTTTAATTTTCCGTAAGCGTCAGCAGGGTCGCGCCGTCCTTTGCATACATCCCCGGCGCCACCGCAACGAATTGTTCATAAAGCGGAACAATGCCATTGCTCTCGATGAAGCGCCGCATGACGCCGTCCATCAACACTAAATGGGTGAATCCTTTATCCCGGAGTGACTGTTTGATTTCCGCCGCGTCTTTGCCCCCGGTGAAAAGCGCCATCAGCGTGGCGCCATCCCAAAATGAATCATAGTAGTAATCCCGTTCGCTGTAATAAACCCGGTTGCCGATAAAAGCGAAATAGATGCGGCTTTCCGGCGGCAAGTGACCGTTGGCCCATTGCGTTACCGCATAGGCGGGCACGGTACGCCGGATAAATTCTTCCCGCGATTCCTTCCCCGCAAGGTATTTCCACCCGTCAAACCGGCGGACTGCGGCGCTGAAATCCCACGCATTCCACGCCAGCATTAGTACTACCATGGTGATTGCCGCCGTCGTCCTCTTCTCCGTCGCGAAGAAGGCCGCCGAGGATGCCGTTAAAAAGGCGAGTGCGGGCGCCAAGGGGAGCAGATAGCGGGCCATTGGCGAGATAAGCAATCCGGCAAAAAGCAAAAACAGGCCGAGAGACGCGAAGAGCAGCCGCTTTTCCAGGCGCCCAGAAGAGCGCCAGAGGGCGAGCAATCCACCGAGGAGCAAAAAGGGATTTAATCGGCCATCGAATTCACAGCGGCCCCCTTCAGCCCCGTTAATGAAGAGACGCAATGGCGCCACGGCAGCCCATATTTTCGTTTCTCCGCAAAGTTCCGCCCGTTCGCGGATTGGGGCGGTCTCGAAGCGGCTTTGAAAGACGGCTCGCGGCGCCTCGGCGCGGTGCGCGGCGGCCCACCACCACGGCCCGCAAAAAAGCAGCGTGAAACCGGCGGCGGCAACGGACGCAATAGCCCAATCGCGCGCCGTTTTGCGCCGCAACGCCGCCAGCAGCATCACGGCTAGAAAACAGGCCATCAACAGGCCGGCGTTGTATTTGACCGCCGTTCCAGCCGCAAAGGCAAGCCCGCCTTTCAACGCATCGGAGCGATTCGGCCGTTTCAACCATTCGTACCAGTAGAATGAACCCGCCGCGCCAAAAAACATCACGGCCGGATCGGAGTAAGATGCGGTGGCAAGGCGGAACAGGATGCCAAGCGTGAGCAATGCCGCGCCAGCCACAATCCCCCAGCGCATACCCGTTTCGCGCGCCGTCCAATGCGCCACGAGCAGAGCGGTGGCCAAAATGTAGAAAACCGAAATGTACGACGCGGCCCAGTCAAGGCCGTACGCCACAAAGGCAAGGTTAAGCGGCAGCAACAGGTCGGGCGCGAATGCGGATGGTTGAAAGGACGGAAAAGGCCACACGCCATGCATTACCGCCAGATGTGGCAGCGCCATGTGGGTGATGAGGTCGTCGCGCCAATAGGGGGGAACGGAAGAAATCCAAAAAAGGAACAGGGCCGCGGGAACGAACAGGGCGGATCCCCAACGGGGAAGCCCGCAGAACAGTTTCCCCTTCAGGAGGAAAAAGACGATGGCGCAGAGCGCGCAGAGTATTCCCGCAGCGGCGACCGGCGCGGCCGCTTTCGTGCCAAACAAAAGGGCGGTGATGAAAGCGATAAGGCCCGCCACCGGCGGAATGAGGAAAATGGCGAAAATACGGTCCGCCACGCGTTGCTCCATCTCTGCATAGTAATACGGAAGGGGCCGTTTCAAAAGCGGATCTCATTGCCCCAATATGGTCATCCGGGGGGATCGTTGACAACCGAAGGGTCTCATTTCCTATGGCGGCCAGGCGCGGTTCACGGTATTTTCTAGAGGAGTTTCTTCCATTCCTCGCAACGTTTTGGATCGAGCGGTTGCCGCCATCCGGCGAAATCGGGGATGGATGCGTTTTTACGGCAGAGGGCCTCGTTCTTTGCCGCGCGGCATTGAGGCGGACCGTTCAGCAGGTAATCCTCGCGCAGCCCGCCTAAAACCGCCTCTTCATTATAACCCCGCCGGAGCGCGGAGCAGAGTAAATCCGCCGTTTGGCTCGCTTCGCCCCGGTGCGCCGCCGCCGCGGCCAGCAGGTAGGGGAAATTGTGGTAAGCGCCAAGGTATTCGTTCTCGATGGTTGGGTTTTTTCTCCGAAGGTTAAGAATGTCTTCAGGCGTGAGGTTGTTCCATTGCGATACGAGCGGCGGTATCAGTTCCCACCGCTTTGTTTCCAGGTAGATAAATCCGAGCGTCACATAGGGCATGGGTATCGGCGGGTTATTCTCCAATACTTTTGCCAACCGGTTCTCCGCGTCGGCAAAATTACCCAAGGGAATGTCTACAAGTTCGGCGTAGAAGCATTCACGCATGAGCAACATGCGGGGGGTGAGGCGCTCTTTAGGAATAAGGTAGAGGCTTTTTAGCGTCGCCATTTTGCTGTTGATGGCCGCCGTGTGGAGATTGGATTGAAATCCCAGGAAAAGCGATACGCCCACACCGGCGATGGCGGCCCCCGTTTTCATCCAATTCTTTTGCATCCGGGCGTAGGCACCGTGCAGAAGGAGCGCGAACAGCAACAACAGGGGAACGGAAGGGATATACATAAAGCGTTCGGGCGCTTTAAGCATATTTATGTCGGTAATGTCGGTGATATGGGTGACCATGGTCAGGGGTGTCATCGTAATCAGCAGGAAGAAGGTCAAAAACGCCGCCGTGGGATGCCGCCGGCTATTCAATAGCGCCGCGGCGGTAATCAGGATAAGAAGCGCCGACGAAAAATATATGAGGGGATCGGCGAAGCTGGCATCGATGAAATTTATCATTTTCGGCAACAATGTGGAGTATTCGGCCCCCATCGGCATTAAGTAGCGCAGGAGGTAAATGGCGAAGTTTTTAATCGCGTTGACGTAGAGGACATGCGAAGTATGAACCAACAGGTAGGGGCTCTCCCACGCCTGTGAAAAAAGAAGTGCCCGCATCATCATATATGCCGCGAATAAGAGCCAGAAGGGGAGGGTGTGCAGAATTTCCCGCGGGGGACGTCCTTCGCCGAACCACAGGCGCAGGTGGAGCATCATCAGCACGGCGGGGAGCGTTGCCCCCATTTCTTTGCTCAATATCGCGCCAAGGTAACAGGCAAAGGCAATGAGAAGAAATTCCCGGCGCGGCGGCGCCGCGGGGGGAAAAGCGCGGAGGTAGGCTATGAGTGCGCCGAGATAAAACAGGAGGCAAAGCGAGTCAGCCCGCACATCGCGGGTGGCGGCATAGGCATTGGCGGGGTGTAGGGCGAATAGCGTGGCGGCAATGAAGGGCAGTAAGGGTTTATCCGGCGCCAGCCGTGCGGCAAGGAAGAAGACCATCAGCGCGCAGGCCCAGTGAAACAGGATTTGGTCGAAGTTGTATATCGCTTCGTTATTCCCGGCGAAGCGGTATTCAAACCAAAAAACGGCGTTGACTAGCGGGCGGTAGAAGCCGGTGGATAGATTAACCGGCAGATCCACGCGGCATCCGCCGCAGAAGTCCCCCTGAAATACCCGCAGGATGCCATCAGGCGCGGTTATCATCGTGTTTTTGTAGGTGATCATGCGCATATCAAGCGTCATGGGCGCATTGATGCCGGGGCGGAATGTCGATAGAACGGTGGCAAGAAGTACAACGAAGAAGATGGTGCGGAGTACGCGGGGGTTATTCATACCTTAACTTTTTCCAGTGTCGGACATGTGTTGATGATAGCAGAGCGTCCATAGGGCGAGTACACTTATAAAATTTTGTTTGTTTTCCGAAATTGGGCATCCACCCATAGGTAATAAAAAAGGCATGGGGCGGAAGCCCCATGCCTTTATAAGGATTATACGGTTGGCAGCTTACTGCATGCCGCCGCTGGCGGAGTTCCAGGTAAAAGTCTTGGTGCCGCCAACGTGGTAACCGGTGATTGAAAATGCCGTGGTGGCGTTGGTGAACGTAAGGGTGACGTTCTTCGTTCCTTTGAAACCGGCCGAGGCGATGTCCGCTGGGGCTGCCGTATCGGAGGCGAACGCGGCGGCCGTTGCCGGATACGCGTTGTTGGTCGCGTAGTATGATTCCGCCGCCAACGCAAGGTTGCGCACGTCGGATTCGCTGCCGCCGTCGTTAGCCTGCTTTTTATAATTGGCGAACTGCGGGATGGCTATCGCGACGAGGATACCGATGATCGCCACGACGACCAGCAGTTCGATGAGGGTAAAGCCCTTCTCGTCCTTCAGAGTTCTCTTAAACATGTTATTGCCTCCTAAAAAGTTGGTTACATCAGGCGTTCTTATGCGCCGTTAAACACATGCACCTTGAAAATGCAGGTTTCAGACCAAGATTGAAGCAGCTGGTTGCGATCTTCTCCGGCTAGTATGCAATCTTTAACAATTCAATGGCATGTCACCGATTAATGCTTCTTGCTTTATCAATTGCACATTGGTTGGAAAGGTCTGAAAAAAGTTTAAAAAATTGTCCAACATGACAAAAATTGTCATAACTAGCTTAATTTTCACTTATATCAGGGAAGAAAAAAATCCCGTTCTTTAACGGAGCCATTTTCAAGAGACCCCGTCAAGTGGAATTAAGGGAGCAGTGAATGGATAAAAAAAAGGCATGGGGCGGAAGCCCCATGCCTTTATGAGGATTATACGGTTAGCAGTTTACTGCATGCCGCCGCTGGCGGAGTTCCAGGTGAAGGTCTTGGTGCCGCCTGTGTTGTAACCGGTGATTGAAAATGCCGTGGTGGCGTTGGTGAACGTAAGGGTGACGTTCTTCGTTCCTTTGAAACCGGCCGAGGCGATGTCCGCGGGGGCTGCCGTGGCAGCGGCGAACGCGGCGGCCGTTGCCGGATATGCGTTGTTGGTCGCGTAGTATGATTCCGCCGCCAACGCAAGGTTGCGCACGTCGGATTCGCTGCCGCCGTCGTTAGCCTGCTTTTTATAATTGGCGAACTGCGGGATGGCTATCGCGACGAGGATACCGATGATCGCCACGACGACCAGCAGTTCGATGAGGGTAAAGCCCTTCTCGCCCTTCAGAGTTCTCTTAAACATGTTATTGCCTCCTAAAAAGTTAATTGCCTTTGGCGCTTTCTAGCACCTTTAAACACTGCACTTTCACGTTGCAGGTTTCAGACCAAGATGAAAACTCACGATTATCCCCATCTTGTATCGTCGATATACTGCCATACAAATCAATCTTGTAAAATATAAAAACGCCTTTTACGATGCACGCTAAGAAATATTTAAAACGCTGAAAATATCCCAAAAAATGTCCGATATGACAAAAATTGTTATGCCATAAATTGGGGGCACGCCGGAAGGTGGTACACTGTGTCCCATGGGATGGGATTCGTGATGACGCGAGAACCGCTTGAATTGGTAAGACTTTGACATGGGAAATGTCGATTTAATTCTGATGTCTGGCTTCGGAGTGGCCCTCGCGGTTCTTGGTCTCGGCCATCTGATTCTGCCCCATAACGGCGAACCCTACGAGTGGGCTCAATACATGCTTATAGGCGGGGTCTTTCTCCCTCTTCTTCATGCCGTTCATTATCCCTTCCAGCATCCGAAGATGCGTCCGGTTTTGGAAATTTTCCGGTGGTGCACTGCCTTCGTTGCATTGGCGTTTTGCGTTTTTATAATTCCCGCTGGCGACATCCCGCTATTATGCGGTTTTGCTCTGGCCCATTGGTTCTTTCTTGGCGGTGCGGCGGATGTGGCGTCGCGGGACAAGGAGAAAATAGCCAAGTCCTTATTCACGCTGGCTGCGGCGTATGCGGCGTGGGGTCTGTTGTCCAGGTTCGCGCCGGTTTACCGCTTCGTCACGGGCGGAGCGCAACAGTATTTAGCGGCGGTTGTGGCCGCTACTTTTGCCCTCTGGTATAAGCCGCGTGACGTGGTTGAGGCCGCCGCATCCCCAATTTTCAAAATTCCACGCGTTTTGTTGGAACTTGTCCTGATGGCAATATTGGCGCTGGCGGCATTTCGGGTTCCCTTTTCCATAAACGAAAATCATGAATTTTTCGTTGGCGCCGCGGTCTTGGTGCGTCAGGGGGGCTGGCTATTGTGGGATGTGCCCAGCCAATACGGTTTTCTGAATATTCTCCTTTTGGCGGCCTTGCCGTTCAAATCGCCGCATGTCAGCCTTTATGTTGCGGCTTCGGTGTTGCAGCTGTTATGCGCACTTGTTATGTACGGCGTGTTGAGGCGGGCCATTCGGCAGGATACATTCGGAGCGTTGGCCGGATTGTTGTTAACCGTCACCTTGGCGTTTATGGTGTCGGGCGGAACGCCTGAACATATCGGTTTGAACACATTTCCCAGCACCGGTGGAATGAGGTTCATTTTTTGCTACGTTCTCCTTGCTTGGAGCTATTGGAATATCACGGAGGAAAATGTCGGCGGCGGCGCGCGGGAGGCGCGTTTCTGGGCCGGTTCCTGCATATGGGCGGCCGGGTGTTTCTGGAGTTTCGAAAGCTTCATTTACAGCACGAGCGTTTGGCTGCCTCAATCTTTGTGGATAACATGGGAAATTGCCAAACACCGTTATGGGACTGACAATGCCGGCCTGCCGCGGCGGGTATCGATGCTTTTTCTCTCATCCCTGTTGCCGTTTCTGATTCTGTTCGGGGCGATTAATTCTTATTACATTTTCGGTTTAGGCCATTTGCCGGACTGGTTCGCGTTTATCGAGTATGCAATGGCTTATAAAAACGGCTTCGGCGCATTCCCCATAGACCCGCAAGGCGGGGTGTGGGGGCTGTTGCTGCTTTTCACCGCTGTTTCCATCTGTGCCGCCGCGTCCTTCCGGCATAGGCTTAAAGGATGGCCGGCCCTTTTCGGGATTATAGGACTTTTTTGGACCACGGCCAGCTACTTTATCAGCCGCAGCGCCGAGAGCAATATTCTCAACCTTGCCCCTCTCCATTTCACCTGCGCAGTCACGGCTATGGCGGTTTTCAAGGATAAGCCTGTCTATCGTCTCACGCTTTGGGCGGTGTTGGTTCCCTTCAGCGCGGTGTTGTTTATCGCCACATGGGGAAACCCGAACCTTCCCAGATTTTTCAGCGAGACGTTTCGGCGGGATCATACGCCGCGCATTTATGAGTTGCTTCCCAAGGCGGAGAAACCGTTTGTGGACATTCTGAAAGAGGTTCATTATAAAAAAGGGGATCCGCTGGTGGTGGTGAATTTGATGATGCCTCCGCTTTTGCCGGATATCGATTCCGAAGGGCCGGTGGACTATACGGGGTCTTGCCGTTTATGGCTTCCGATAGCCCCCGCATCCCACTTCTTGCTTTTGCCGTCAGAGCGGGGGAGGGTGTATATCTCGCGGTTCGCCGGCAGGCTGCGGGAAGGGGGCTGGTTGGTTGTGCCGCATTCTATCCCCACCGAAGACGTGGATGGATTTTTCGCCGGCATAGACGCGAAATACCGGGTTACGCTTGAGCGTAACAACGGCGACTGGCTTATTAGGCGGTACGAACCGCGTTGATTCTCTCCGTTTCAAAAAGGGTCGCGCTAGTGCCAGGTTGTTGGAAAGTGGTAAACTGTGTCCCGTTGAAAGGGGAACGGTAAAATGCAACTGCCGATGGAACTGCTTCTTTATTCCAAAGAAGATTGTCATCTGTGCGAAGAGATGGCGGTTGCCGCCCGCGAGGCGTCCAGAAAAATACCCCTTTCCATCACCTATGTTGATGTTGCCGCTGATCCGCGGTTGAGGAAGGAATACGGGTTGGATATCCCTCTGCTTTTCCATAATGGCATTTGCATCGCCAAGCACCGGATAACGGCCGGCGAGCTGGTGGCAAAACTGACGCGCCGCATGGGGCGCGTATAGCCAATGCCGCGCGTTATAGCCGTTGTCCTCCTCTGGCTGACCGCCGTGGTCCATCCGGCGTTTGCGGGAGAGGCGTCATTCACCGGCCAGAATGAAATATTGCGGGGGCTGGATTATTCCTACAGCCTGCGGTTCGCGGAGGCGAAAGAGGTTTTCAGCCAGTTAGCCGCCACGCACCCCTCCTCACCGGCGGGGCGTTTTTATATGGCGGCCATCGGGTGGGGGATTGCCGAATCGGATGCCCGTTGGGCCGTCATGGCGTCGTATTACTGCATCACGCCGCCTCCCAAAAAAAAGACGCGCGACACGGCGGCGTTTGAGAGCGGTCTTGCGGAGGTGATCGTCCTATGCGACGCGATATTGGCGAAAAAACCGGACGATTTCGAGGCGCTCTTTTACAAAGCGGGGTCGCATGCTTTTCTTGCCCGCATGCACGCGCATGTCGGCGATTACTTGTCCGCCATGACCCACGGGAAGAAAAGCGCGGCCATTTTCGACCGCCTCTATGCGCTCTATCCACAGCATGGGGACGCGATGATCGGGCCGGCGATCTACAAATATTATGTGGGGAGGCTTCCTTCGCCGTTGCGGTGGATCGTCGGGATGCTCGGGTTGAGCGGCACCAAGGAGGAAGGGCTGGCGCTCGCCGAAAAGGCATTCAGCGCCGCGCTGCTTTCCCGCGTGGAGGTGGCCGATTTTCTGGCCCGGACGTATGTGGTGCATGAAGGGAATCCGCGCAAATCGCTGGAATGGGCAGCGCTGCTCGAACAGGAATTGCCGGGCACCGTGGCCGCGGAATTCGACCGTCTTCTCGCTTACCATGCTTTGGGGGATGCGGCGAATGAAGAGGCCGCCGTCATTCGCCTGTTTAACCGGCTGCCCGAAGTCGATCCCCGGCTGCGCGAGTTATGGGAACCCTTGTTATATTACGTGCGGGGCTCATTGCGGGAAAACGCGGGTGACCGGTCCGCCGCCGCGGCCCTGTTCAAGAAAGCGCTGGCGGCCCCCGGCATCGATCCTTGGCTCAAGAGTGAGGCGGGACTCAAACTGCGGAGAACGGAAGGCCGTCAATGAAAGTCCTGATTGTCAAGCTCAGCTCGATAGGCGATGTGGTGCACGCTATTGCGTTTGTGAACCGGCTCAAAGAGGCGATGCCCGGCGTCCAAGTGGATTGGATGGTGAACGACGCGTTCGCCGGGCTTGTGAAAAACGTCCGTGGCGTGCGCCGGGTTTGGCCCTTCCGCCGGGCGGCGTGGGGGAGGGAATGGTACCGCCCGCGCACATGGGGGGAAATCGCCACGCTGATGAACTGGATCCGGCGGGAGAAGTACGATGTCTGCCTCGACTTGCAGGGGTTGCTCCGCAGCGGTCTGGTCACCGCGCTTTCCGGCGCCAAAGTCCGCGCGGGGTTCTCCAACGCGCGGGAGGGGAGCCGCTGGCTTTACAATCACAAAGTGGAACCGGGCAAACAGCCCCACGCGGTGGCTGTGTTGTTCCGCGCCCTGCGGCTGTTCGCCATCGCGCCGCCGCCGTATCCTGATTTCACTTTCGATATTCCCGCCCAGTCCGGCGCGCAGGTGGATTCCCTGTTGGAAGGGCTGGGCATTCGCGGCCCCTTTGTGGTGTTTCACGTGGGCGCGCGCTGGAAGACCAAGATGTGGCCCGCCGCCCGCTGGCACGCCCTTGCGGGGGATGTTCACGGAAAGAGCGGCTTGCCGGTGGTCTTCACCGGCTCCGGGGCGGATGCCCCGCTGATTAATCAAATCATCGATGGCCGTGACGGGCTGTACAACCTGGCAGGCGGGCTGGGCCTCGCGGAATCATCGGCGCTGTTGGCCCGCTGCGCCTTGATGGTGTCGGTGGACAGCGGCCCCATGCATATCGCCGCCGCGTTCGACCGCCCGATAGTGGCTATCTTCGGGCCGACGTCTCCCCAAAAAACCGGCCCCGTGAGCCGCGGCCCGGTTGATGTCTTGCAGGCGAAACTCAACTGCGCTCCCTGTTTTTCGCGCGCGTGCAAACGCAAACACGAATGTATGGAAGATGTTGCGCCGGACGAGGTCAGCCGCCGGGTGATCGCAATGCTGGGTTTCCTGAATCTGATTTAGGGTTGCCTTTTGGAACGGCATCAAATGCGTTGAAATCCTTCCCTTTTTTTCATGCACGGCGGGAATGATGAATGACTTGTGTCATACCCTTTCGCCCAAGGCCAAAGTAATATCAGCCATATGAATAACACTCAATTGCCGCGGGAGATTTGTATGGTGTCTCTTGGGCATTGCGGGACGCTCATTTGCAAGGGTGCCCCTGTATGAATAAAGAAGAGATGCAGCGGGAGAATGCGTCCCTCAAAAGGAAGATTTCCCGGCTCGAAAAGGCCAACAAGAAACCAATGGCCGGTCAAAAGGGGCTGGATGATCTTCAGGCCAAGTTCACCGCCATCACATCTTCCTCCAACGATGCCATAATCATGATGGACGACGATGGCATCACCAACTTCTGGAATATGGCGGCCGAGCGGATATTCGGCTACAAGGCGGAGGAGATGCTGGGGAAACTGCTGTCCGACTTTATCATCCCCCCGCAATATGTGGATCGCCATGTCGCGGGTGTCGCCCGATTCAAGGAAACGAGCAGCGCGGGAAAGATATTTGGGCGGACGCTGGAGCTTTCGGCGTTGCGGAAAAACGGCGAGGAATTTCCGATGGAGATATCCTACTATGTGTCGCCGATACGGCTGAATGGGCGGTGGCACGCGGTTGCCATAATCAGGGACATCACCGGGCGCAAGGAAGCGGAGAAATCCTTGACCCTGTATGCCAAACGGATGGAAAACGCCCTGTTCAGGGCCAATGACGTGCTACGCTTCATTGCCACGCCGCCGGAAATTGTCCCGGTGTTCACCATTTCTCCCGCCTACCGCTCGGTGCGGAGCGTCGGGGGTGGCGACATCGTCAAATGGGTGCGGTTCCAATCGCAGTATGCGGGTCTGTATCTGCATGATGTGGCCGGACACGATATTGAGGAGATTCTGCTGAATATTCTGGCGGCGTCGCTGGCGGATATTTGCAAAACCAACCCCGCGAAAAAATCACCCAGCACCCCTTCGGCGTTTTTGCATCAGATGAATGAGCGTCTCACCAAGTATTGCGGGGAGAGACCGGACTATCTTACCGCCATCTACCTGCTGATGGATTTTGAGGAGCGCGAAATCAAAATGGCGGCGGGCGGGCATCCTAGGCCCTGGCTGATAAAGCCCGACGGCACGGTGCGGCAGGTCGAAATGGAGGCCGGATTCATTCTTGGGCAATTCGCCATAGATCCTATAACCGATGACCGCTATCGGGATATCGTCCATAAGCCGGAAACGGGACAGCTTCTTCTTGTTTACAGCGATGGCCTGATGGAGCAGGTTGATGCCGGGGGAACGGTATTTGAGGAGAAGTTCCGAAAGGAAATCGGACCGATGTTGGCGGGCCTGGTACCGCGGGCCGCCTATGAAATCATCAGGCGCGAATTTGAAACGCACCTCGGCGGCCGTGCCCCCGATGACGACGTGTCGTTTGTTTTTATCGGAACCCGCCCGGCCGATAAATATGAAACCGTGCGGTTTGTTCCGGGGCCGGCGCTTTTTGCGCTGATACGGAGCCATAAAAGTGGCCGGGACAACGATCCAGCGGCTTTTCCCAAGCAGTCCGCCGCGAAAAATACGTGTGAACCGGCGGGAAAATCAGACGGCTTCATCATACACAAGTTATCCGATTTATATGACCCGATTACTCAAATGCTGAAAAACGCCCGCTGGGCGGACAAGAGAATCAACCAAGTCGAGCTGGCCGTTTCAGAAATGGTTGTTAACGCCATTATGCATGGCGGCATGTGTGACAACTGCCCGGTGGAACTGTCGTATATATTGCATGATGATGAGTTGGAAATATGCGTCACCGATGAAGGCCCCGGATTCGACAGCAAAACGCTGCCTCAGTCGATAGAAGGAAATCTGCTCATGGGAGGGGGCCGCGGTCACCATATAATACGGGCTTTAACGGACGGCCTGTATTTCAACGATGCGGGGAACCGGTGCTGGGTACTCTTTCAAAAGCATCGTCCCGGCGATATGCAACCGTTGGCGGCATTCGGGAAAAACATCATGGCGGCCGGATCCGCCGGTTGACGTTACCCAATTCAAAAACACTTTAGCGGCATGGGGGTACCTATATGGTCGACAATGAACGGGCCAAACGCAACGTGGCAACGATGAAGCAGGAGCATGTAAGGACAAGGACGGGGTTAACGCAAGCGCTCAACCACCTGAGGAACCACGATGAAGCCGAGACGGTAAAATTGCTTGCCGAGGTGCAGAATGCATTGATCGCGCATGTGGGCCGTGAAAAAAGGGCCTTGGACGAAGTTGCGCACAAAAGCGCCGAATTTAGACCAATCCATTCCGCTTCGCAAGAATCTTTGGAAAAGATTCTGGTTACGGCGATAAAGTTTTTTAAAGAAGTGGCACGCGGCGTTTTGCGGGGGAAGGAACTGGAGTTTCAGCTTAATGCCTTGTCCCTGTCGCTGGCCGCCCGCATAGCTGAAGAGGAAAAAACCGGCGGCATCTACGACAAATACGTCAAGTATTATGTTGAGTGAATTCATGGCAACGCATTTTCCTCCACTCAAATGAGGGGAGGAAGGCGGGATCTCCGCAGTTACGGGAAAAACGGTTTACACGGTGTTAGGCCGCGTATTGAAAATAACAGGAACCAGGAGGGTACGATCAGTCGTGTTTAAGTTGTCAAGAAAAGGGGAGTATGCGATGCGGTTGATTCTCCACCTTGCCGCGAATCCCAACAAGGTTTGCGCCACCGCCGAAATTGCCAAGGTCCAGGACATACCATCCGCTTTCCTAAAAAAGATAATTCAGGATTTACGGCCATCCGGCTTTATTGTTTCTTCCAAGGGGCAAAAAGGGGGAATTCTGCTGAATATTCCACCTGAAGACATTTCGGTCAGCGATATCATCCACGCGGTTGAAGGTCCGTTGTTCCTGAACGTTTGTCTCGTAAAGAAGGGAGCCTGCTCCCGCGACGAAGTTTGTCCGGTGCACGAAATGTGGAGACAGTGTCAGGAAGCCGTGGATGGCATCTGGAAAGCGCACAATTTCAAGGGAATGGCTGACCGGGGCAGACAACTGGCGGTAGTGCGGATGGTAAGACCGAAAAAAACGGGTGACTGCGGTTTACATCAAGAAGAGCAACGCCGGTGAAATCGAGTATGCTTCGATTTTGAGTGCTGATACGGGAAGGAAGCTCCGCCATAACACTAAAGAAGTATTGGAATGCCGCCCATTTCAAGCTAGATTTTTCGTAATGCCCGACAGGACGGTTTTGTCCATAATAGGCAATTGTTTAACATTTAAGTTGAACGAAACAGACGATGCGGGCTGGGGATTGTTAATAATTGTCTGCAATATCAGAGTTTTTCAGATTTTATAAAACTTGATTATATACCAACATTTTAAAAATGGTCATGGATAAAAGTCATAGTCCCATTTCATTTTCCAACTTATCATCGTCAGGATAAGACTAAGGGGCTTATGCCAAGGGGGGTAAGCCGGAAGGTTCTTAATGCCCAAACTAGGGGTTGGTAATTCTTTCTTGGGAGGTGACTGTCTATGGCTGAAGCTGTCAAGGGTGAAAGAAAAGTTTCGTACTGGCAGGTGTTTCTGGATGACATCCATTTGATATTCTTTTTGGGTGTCGCGGTATTCTTTATCAGTTACACGGTTTGGGGACTCGTGGAAATCGGCACGGTGGGTCAATCCGCAATCGGTGAGGTTGCCCAGCCCGCAGCCGCATCAGTGGCTACGCCAGCGGCAGAGGCGCAACCCGCGCCCGCTATCGCGGAACAAGCCCCGGCTAAAAAGTAATCCATTTGATTAGAAATTTTAAGGAGGGATAATGAGTTTACAATCTCCGCAGAAATACTGGTGGGACGAACCACTGGATAAGGACGAGAAAATGTGGCTTACGGTTGCCATTATATGGGCTCTCTTCCTTACTCTCTTTATGCCCTATATGCACTACACGGGGAAACAGAACCCTTCGCAGGAATACGCCAAGATCTCGGGGGACAAATTTGACGCCGCGGTGGACAAGTTTATCGCCCAATACAAGGTCGGCGAGGAGGCTGGCTTCGCGGTCGTGGCGCCGCCGCCCAATTCCGACATTTTCATCAGGGGGAAGCAGTTCACGTGGGATCCGATATTGAAACTCAAGAAGGGGGTTCAGTATAAGCTTCACCTCTCTTCGCTTGACATGAACCACGGCTTATCGGTACAGCCGGTAAACTTCACTATTCAGGTTGTGCCAGGTTGGGACAATATACTGAATATAACGCCGACCACAACCGGCGTGTTTACGATAATCTGCAACGAATATTGCGGCCTTGGCCATCACACGATGGTTGGCCGGATGTACGTTGACTAAGGAGGGGGTAAAAATGGCTGGAGATTTTAGGACATGTCCCACGACGGGCCTCAAGGTGCATCTGCCCGCCCAAACGTTAATAAAGGTTAACGCGGTAACCGCGATAGTATTTCTTCTGGTAGGCGGAATTTTGGCGCTGCTGCTGCTGCTTACACGGTGGCAGGCGGTGCATCTTTTGCCGCCGGATTTCTTTTACCGTTTTCTGACGCTGCACGGGATCGCGATGCTCGTTGCCTGGATTGTTTATTTTGAGGTCGCGCTTTTGTATTTCACATCCGCGGTTTTGCTGAACGCCCGGCTGGCCACGCCCCGGATTGGCTGGTTGGCATATATACTTATGACGGTTGGAGCTTCGATAACCACCGTGGCGGTGCTTGCCGGCGGTTCCGATGTTATGTTCACTTCCTACGTTCCATTAAAGGCCAGCCCTTTCTACTATCTGGGCATAGTCCTTTTCGCCGTGGGTACGATAATCGCCTGTATATTGTTCTTCGCGACGCTTTCACTTGCGAAATATGAAAAGACCTATGAAGGTTCCGTTCCGCTTGTTACCTACGGCGCGGCTGTCGCGGCCATTCTGGCCATTGGCACGCTGGCGCATGGGGCGATTTTCTACATCCCCACGGGGCTGTGGGCGGCGGGCGTCATTCCGATGATGGATCCGGAAGCTTACCGGTTGCTGTTCTGGGGATTCGGTCACACTTCGCAACAGATAAACGTCGCCGCGATGATAGCCTGCTGGTACGCGCTGGCCGCTCTTACCGTTGGCGCCGTGCCGCTTAGTGAAAAGTTCTCCCGCTCGGCGTTCGTTCTGTATGCGCTTTTCATAGCCGTGGCGTCGGAGCACCATCTGCTTTGGGATCCGGGCATCAGCAGCGCCCACAAAATGTGGAACACCGGATACGTCATCCACCTTGCCGTTCTTGCCAGCATGATGCATGCGTTCTCGGTGCCGGGATGCATCGAGGTCGCGCTTCGGAAAAAAGGGTACACCAAGGGACTTTTTGAATGGCTTAAGAAAGGCCCGTGGGGCGACCCCGCCTTCGCCAGCCTCGTATTTTCCGTCGCGGGTTTCGGCTTCCTCGGTGGCATAACCGGCATCATGTACGGAACCGAGCAGCTCAACATCCTGGGTCACAACTCCCTCAGGGTGCCGGGGCATTTCCATGCCACGGTCGTGGTGGGCACGTCCATGGCCTTTATGGGGATCACCTACTACGTTCTGCCGCTCATTTTCCAACGGCAGGTTATGTTCCCCACGGTGGCAAAACTGCAACCGTACTTCTACGGCGTCGGCATGTGGATACTCTCTATCGCCATGATGTTTGTGGGAAGCTTTGGCGTTCCGCGCAGGCATTGGGACATCACTCTGGCGGACGCGCCGTTTAAGTATAGTTTCGGCCCGACCGTGGATCTCGGTATGGCCATAACCGCCATCGGCGGGATTCTTGCCGTAATAGGGGGCGCGATGTTCTGCGTCATAGCCGTCGCCACGGTTTTGGCGGGCAAAAAGGTCAACCAATAGGAAAGGTGGAACATGAGTGAATTGAAGGAAGAACTAAGGCCGAAAGGCACCGTTGTGCTCGTTTATTTCTTTTTAGCCGTCATGGTGGTTTATTACTGGCTTAGCTGGAAATGGCTGTCTGAACTTTGGCTGTTTGGCTGATACTGTTGCCAACTCCCCGCTTTATCCGTTTGGGATAAAGCGGGGCCGGCAAACCAGCGAACTTCGCGCTTTAACTTTATGAAACATAATTTATTCCGCATGGGGAATCTTTTGGTCATTGCGGCTGTTTTGTCCCTGTTTTCAACGGCCGAAGCAGCCCATTCCCAGCCGTCCAATTTGGAAAAATCCGAGGCGGTGGTCGGTCGAACCGTGGGTAATTACCGCCTGACCGACCTCAATGGGGGCACGGAGAGGTTTTTTGGGCTTGACCGAAAACCCACCCTCGTAAGTTTTTTTTACGCCAATTGCGCCGAGGGGTGTCCGCTCGTTTTAGATAACATCGCCGAAGTGCTTAGAAAATTGCCAAAAGACCTTCGTGACGGCGTCGCGGTCGTTTCCATTTCGATAGACCCGGTGAACGACACGCCGGCGGTAATGGCGAGTTATTCAAAGCCATTCGTCAATGAATTTAAAAATTGGCGGTTCGCCACGGCTACGGAGGACACGATCAAGATGCTGACTTCCGACTTGGGGTTCGTCTACGAGAAGAGGAAGGATGGGAGCATCGATCATTTGAACCGGTTTACGTTGATTAATTCTTCCGGCATGGTTTTAAAACATTTTTACGGCGCAAATATAAAGAGTGAAGAGTTCGCGGGAACGCTCCAGGATATAGCCGGGGGAAAGACGCTAAAGAGCGGGCTTGCCTCCATTATCGACAAGGCGCTGATCTTCTGTTCCAAATACGATCCGGCGACAAAAAGATATGTAACGGATACCGGATACCTCGCGGAGGTTGTTATGCAAGTGCTTTTTGCCTTGGCGGTGGTGGCATTCCTTATGTCGCCGATGTACTGGGACACCTTTAATTTATCCAAACGACGGGCGGAAAAGAGCGCGTCTGAATGAATCCTCAAATCTCCCCTTTGTTAAGGCCGGGAAACGCCGTGCTGGTGTATTTGCAGGAACGCCTAAGCGCGATTTTTTCGCCACGGCTTAATCCCATGTACAACTTGGGAGCATTGGCGCTCTACCTCCTTTATGCTATTGTCATCAGCGGTATTTATATTTTTCTTTTTTACCGGATGAGCCTGCCAAGCGCCTACAATTCCATCCAGAGCCTCACGGAAGGACAAAAATACCTTGGTGGAATAATGCGCTCGATTCACCGCTACGCCTCCGACGGGCTGGTGGTTGTGGTGGTGCTCCATGCTCTGCAAGCGTTCTTCTCGGACAGGTTCCGGAAATACAGGTGGTTTATGTGGGTTACCGGGTGCATCGCGCTTCCGGTGCTGTGGCTGGAAGGCGCATCCGGATACCTGTTGGTTGCCGATGAGAAGGCGAAGATGGTTGGGGTGCAGCTTGCCGGATGGCTCGATACCTTTCCGCTGGCGGTGGAGCCGTTCTCGCGCAACTTCATCCAGGGCGGCCCCTTAAGCTCCCTCGTTTTCTTTATAGCCACCTTTGTGCACGTGGGGCTTGTCGTCGGGATATTCGGCATACTTTGGTTTCACAACATGAGAATATCCAGGCCTTTGGTGGATCCCCCGAAGGAACTTACGGTTTGGTTTGGCATCATCTTGGTGGCGGTCTCGATCCTGAAGCCTGCCGTGAGCGCTCCGATAGCCGATCTGACCGCCTTGACCGGAAGCTCTGAAATCGATTGGTTTTATCTTTGGCCTTTCCCGTTGGCGGATGCGTATTCCGCCGCGGTGTCAACCGTTTTCATGACGGGCGCCGGAGGTTTTTTACTGCTTCTCGTGATCCCTTGGATCATACCGGGACCCGCCCGCAAGGTGGATGCCGCGGGGGCGGTTACCGATGTGGTGAAAGTGGATTTATCGGCATGTACCGGTTGCGCCCAATGCGTGAAGGCCTGCCCTTTCGAGGCGATACACATTGTTCCCCGCACGGACGGCAGGAAGTACGACGACGAGGTGGAGATATACGCCGGGCGTTGTGCCTCGTGCGGGTTGTGCCTGCCCGCCTGTCCGTTTCCCGCGTTGACGATGGGCACGTGGACCAACGAGTATTTAATACAGCGCGTCAAGGCGCTGCTCCCGAACGGAGGGACCGGCAAGACGATGGTTTTCTCGTGCGGGAGGGCCGGCGTGAACGACCGTATTTATGGCAATGCCCATAACGTGGTTGTCTTAACGCTTCCTTGCGCCGGGATTATCGGGACGAAAACCATAAACGAATGCCTCAAGCTGGGGGTGTCCGGAATCGTGGTGGCATCATGCGTTCCGGAAGACGGACACTATCGCCTTGCCAAGAGGAAGCTGGATTTAACGCGTCTTGAGGTCTCCCATTTGAAGGGAGTTAAAATGGTCACGGTGCTGGCGTCCCGCCCCCGGTCGATCCTTGACGAGATTCAGCGCGCTCAAGCCGAATTTGTGGAGTTGAAAAAATGAAGATTCTGGGGCTTTCCATTCCGGCGATCGTCATATTGTGTTTGGCCGCCGCGCCCATCCCCTATTTTGCGACGGAGCCGCGCTACGCTTTCCGCCACCGGGACGAAGCCGCCCTCGTGGTCTCCTTCAAACAAACCGGCAAAAGGCTGCACGAATGCACCCAGGAGGAGAAAGCCCTCTATGTCGGAAAAATAAAAAACCTGAAGCATTCCACAAACGCCGGCATCCAGTGCGGAAGCAGGCGGCGCCACTCGGTGGATGTGACGGTCGCGATTGACGGAAACGCGGTGCTCGCAAGAAAGATCGCCCCCTCAGGATGGCAAGGGGATAGCGCGGCCTTTGTCTTCCAAAGGTTTTATCTGACTCCCTCCACCCACCGGATTGAGTTAACCATGCGCGACGGCGGCCCGGACTCGCCCCCCTATGCCTATAGCGGAGATATCCACTTCGAGTCCGGCAAACAGGTGGTGATTGATTTCAACGGCTCGGAATTCCAGGCGCACTCCTAGGCCCGGTTTCCACGCGGATATAAAACCGATTTTTAGGGAGCAAAAAGAGATGGTTCAAAATGAGGAAGCTGGCAAGAAATATTCCCGGGACAAGTGGATATTGGGGATATTGGTTGTTTCCGTGGTGCTATTCATCATCATCAGGGTGCTCATGTTGATAAAGGGTACTGGCGCCTTTTAGGTTCCTTATTAATTGAATGCCGGTCAAGCGCGCCTTCACACGTTAAGGCGTCGGGCCACGCCGCCGAAATATACATGATGCGCGAAGGTATTAACGCGCGGGGGCGCAAGCGTGAGCGGCAAGGAGCGGGTTTGAATCCACATATTCCCTCGCCGTTAAAGGCGGGAAACGCCATTCTGGTTTATTTACAGGTACGCCTAAACGCGGTTTTTTCGTCAAGACTCAATCCGATGTACAACTTGGGCGCGTTGGGGTACTTCTTTACCTGGACGCTTCTCATTTCCGGCCTTTACCTTTTCATTTTTTATGACGTGTCCCTCGGAGGCGCCTATAATTCCGTCCAGCGCCTGACGGTCAATCAGAAATATTACGGCGGGATAATCCGCTCCATTCACCGTTACGCGTCCAACGGGTTAATGGCCGTGATGGCGGTACACGCTCTGCAAACATTGTTTTCTGACAGATTCCGAAAATACCGGTGGTTTGCGTGGGTCTCCGGGGTTTTCATCATTCCGGTCGTCTGGGTGGAGGGGGTGACGGGATACCTGATGGTCTTTGACGAGAGCGCAAAGATGGCGTTAGTCCAGCTTGCCGGATGGTTGGATGCTTTCCCCTTGGCGATTGAGCCGTTTTCACGCAACTTCATCCAGGGCGGGGCGATGAACTCGCTTGTCTTTTTCGTACTCACCTATTTGCACATTTTTTTTCCAATCGGATTGATGATATTCCTTTGGCTGCACTGCATGAGGATATCCAGGCCCCTTATAAACGCGCCAAAGGAGCTTGTGTTTTGGCTCGTAATCATCCTGTTTGCGATTTCAGTCCTGAAACCGGCCGTGAGCGGCCCTCCCGCCAATCTGTCCGCCTTGGCCGCGAGTCCTGAAATAAACTGGTTTTACCTGTTTCCATTTCCATTGGCGGACGCGCTTTCAATAAGCCCTTCACTTGTGCTGCTCCTGTTTTCCGGTTGTTTTTTTCTTCTCGCCCTCGCGCCGTGGATAATTCCCGGCGCGCCCGCACGGGCGGCCGTCGCCACGGCTGGCCCCGCGTCAGTGGCGCTGGCGCATTGCACCGGTTGCGAACAATGCCAGAAGGCCTGCCCGTTCGAGGCGATCAATATAAAGACCCGCTCCGATGGAAGGCCGTATGAAAACGAGGTTGAGATACTGCCGGAGCGTTGCGCCTCGTGCGGGTTGTGCCTGCCGGCCTGCCCGTTTCCCGCGATTTCAGTGGGTTCTTGGACCAAGGAATATTTCAGCCGGAATATCAAGGCCATGTTTCCAAACGGCGGCGCGGGGAAGATAATTATTTTTGCGTGCGAAAGGGCTGCGGACGCCTCTATTTTGGGGGAGATCGAAAATGCCGCCGTTATGACGGTTCCCTGCATCGGAATTCTTGGGGTAAAGACAATCGAAGAAAGCCTGCGCGCCGGCGTGGAAGGCGTAATTGCCGTCTCATGCGTGGCGGAGGACTGCCATTACCGGTTTTCCAGAAGAAAGCTCGACATCACCCATATTGAGATAGCCGGGGTAAAACAGCTCAAAATAATCGAGGCTTCGATATCCGATCCCCGGGCCGCGCGCGAGGAGGTTCGCAAGGCCCAAGACGGATTTACGGCGATGAATAAATCGAAATGACAGAACCCGCCGCTACTTCGTCACCGTTTTGATGGTGCCCACACCAGTCCATTTGGTGCCGTCGAAGACATCGCCTTCCATCCAGTAAACGTTCGTGGCATCCAGCGCGATGCCCATCGCGGCGCACCATCCGCAGTTTAATCCCGCTATGATTGAAACGTTCCCCGTCGCCTTGTCGAGCTTCTTCACGGCGCCGCCATTGGCATTTTCCGTCCAATAGATGCTGGAGGCATTAACGGCCAGAGGCTGGGTTCCGTTCATTCCAGACGTCACCTCCGCCGCGTTTCCGCCGTTGATGGCAACCTTTGAAAGGGCGCCATACGCCGACCAGAAATAGACGCTGCTGGAATCAATGGCGATATTCTGGGAACTGCTCACTCCCGACAGGAGCGTTTGTGTGGTGCCGGGGATAATCGGCGTCTGCTTGATATAACCCGCGCCCGCGACGGAATTGGCGATCTCCGTCCAGTAGACATTCGTGGCGTCAATCGCGATGGTTTGCGGTCCGCTAAGCCCCGTGGCAAGCGCCGTGACCGCGCCCGTGACGAGGGATATCTTATTAACCTTGCCATCGGATTTCCGCATCCCGGTAGCAGTATCAAAAGTGCCCAGCTCCGTGACGTAAATGTTCGTGGCATCCAGAGCGATGTACTGGGGGTTGTTAAACTGGGTATTGGTGACTTTGGTGCAGGCGGCGCCGGCGCATGAACCCCCGATGGGAACGGTTTTTACGTATCCCAGACCGCTGCCGATGCTGTTCAGTTCCGACCAGTAAACATTGGTGGCGTTGACCGCTATACCAAAGGGATTGCTTAATCCGGTGGCAAGCGTGGTGGCCGCGCCGCCCGCAATCGCCGCCTTCTTGACAGTGCCGGTATTGGCGGCTCCCGTGGCGTCCACCGCTTCCGTCCAATACACGTTATTGGCGTCGACCGCGAACTGCTGGGGATAGATCAGGCCGGTGGCTATAGTTGTTTTCGCCACCAGCGTGATGGTGGTGAATGTTTGATCGCTGCCGTACCACCACGTGCCATCCGCGGCCTTGATGCCGAACCGGTAGTGATAGGTGGTGTTTGCGGCGAGAAATGTGAAGGTAGTGGAGGAAGTTATGTTTCCCGGATCGGCGTAAGACTGGCTGGCGGAATTGGTGCCATACGTGGAGGACGTTCCTATTTCAAAGCGCGTTTCGGCGGTGGTTCCGGCGGGGTTGGTGAAGGTGCCGGAAACGGTGGCGGAACTATTCGCGATGTTTGTCGCGGCGCCGGTGATTGGGCGTGATGCCCCCGCGAGGTGCGGCGCGGCGGATATTTCACTGGAGAGCGAGCTCTCCCCGCCTTCATTTACCGCCGCCACCGCAAAATAATAAATCGTTTTGTTGGTAAGGCCGGTGACCGTATAGGATGATGCCGAGGTGTTTATTTTTGTGTTGGCGGTGGTTACGCCCCCGGCCGGTCCGTAGTAGATGTTATAGGATAGCGCGCCGCTAACGGCGGTCCAGGTGAGGGTTACTTGTCCGTCCCCGGCGGTGGCCGATAGCCCCGAGGGGGAAGAGGGAGCCGCGGGGCGAACCGGATCTGAAGCGCCACAGCCGATTAGAATCGCTCCTAAAAACAAAACAAGCAGATGCTTTTTCACGAGTTCCATCCCCTCAAGTTTTCCGCCAATTATATACGGCCTTTTCCACAAAAATACATTTTAAAATGGCTAATTCCCCATCCGCATTCGGCACGCCTGCAACGTGTTGTACATCAGCATGGCAATGGTCATGGGGCCAACTCCACCCGGCACCGGGGTGATGAAACCGGCCACGTTCCCGACCCCTTCAAAGTCGACGTCTCCCACGATTTTTTTATTCGCCAGCCGGTTGATGCCCACGTCGATAACCGCCGCGCCCGGTTTCACCATGTCGGCGGTGACGAAGTTCGGCTTGCCGATGGCGGCGATGATGACGTCGGCGCTTTTCACGATGTCGCGCAGGTGTTTAGTGCGGCTGTGGCAGATGGTGACGGTGCAGTGTTCATGCAGCAGCAGTGCCGCCACCGGTTTTCCCACGATATTGCTGCGGCCCAGAACCACCGCTTTCGCGCCGTTGAGGTCCACCCCGGCCCGCTTGAGCAATTCGATGCAGCCGGCGGGGGTGCAGGGACGAAGGCCGGGGGTGTTCGCCACCAGCCTTCCCACGTTCACCGGGTGAAACCCGTCCACATCCTTCGCCGGGTCGATTTTTTCCAGGATGACCTGTTCGCGGATATGTTTCGGCAGCGGGAGCTGCACCAGTATGCCGTCAACGGCGGGGTCGTGGTTCAGCTTGTTGATGAGTTCGACCAGCGCGGCCTCGCTTACGGTTTCGTCCAGCAGGTGCTCACCGCTGGTGAATCCCAGCGCGGCACAGGCTTTTTTTTTGCTGTTAACATATACCTGCGATGCCGGGTCTTTCCCCGCCAGCACCACGGTAAGCGAAGGGGGCCGCCGCCCCGCCGCGACCATTTTATCCACCGCCGCCTTTACTTCGTCCCGTATGGATTGGGCGATGGCTTTTCCGTCTATCAGTTTGGCTTTCATTTTTTTTCCTTGGAACGGGGCGGCCCGGAAGAATTGTTCCCTTCGCGCCAGGTATCCCCCGGTTGGTTGTTATAGAGGTTGTCCCATCGTGAAATCGTCGAATTCCAGCCGCCGCCGTTTCATACGGCACCGTTCGGCGTGGATGATATATTCCAGTTCTTTCTGCGCTTCTTCCAGCGTGTCATTGATGACCAGATAGTCGTAATGCGAGCTTTCGGAAATTTCCGCCCACGCCGCGTCAAGCCTTCCCTGCACGGTCTCGGCGGTCTCGGTGCCGCGGTCAAGGAGACGGCGTTTCAACTCTTCCAGGCTGGGGGGCATGACGAAAATGAAGACGCCGTCCAGCTTCCGTTCGCGCAGTTTGACGGCGCCTTGTACATCGATCACCAGCAGCAGGTCTTGCCGCCGCTCCTGCGCTTCGTCCACGGCATCCCATGTGGTGCCGTAGTATTTGCCATGCACTTCGGCCCATTCTATGAACTTGTCTTCGGCGATCATTTCCCGAAAGCGCGCCGCGCTGGTGAACCGGTAGTGTTGACCGTCGACTTCATCAGGACGCTTCATGCGGGTGGTGTACGACAGCGACTGCCGCACGCCGGGAATATTTTCCGCCGCCCACTTTGCCAGTGTCGATTTTCCCGCGCCGGAAGGGGCGGAAAGGATGAAAAGTATCCCCCGTCCGTGAACCGCGCCCTTATTATCCATGGATCCCTTACTCTATGTTCGCCGCCTGTTCGCGGATTTTTTCGATGTTGCTTTTTATTTCCACCACTTCGCGGCTGATGTCGATGATGGTGCTTTTAGCGCTCATGGTATTTGCCTCGCGATTGAGTTCCTGAAGCATAAATTCCACCTTGCGCCCCACCGGGCCGCCGGCTTTGACGAGTTCGCGCATCTGGGCGATGTGGCAGGTCAGACGGGTTGCTTCTTCGGATATGTCCGAGCGCTCGGCCACGATGGCCGCCTCGATGAGTATCCGCTGCGGGTCGGCTTCGGCCCCCTGGACAAGTTCCTCAATTTTGGCTTTCAGCTTGGTCAGGATGTCCCCTTCCTGCGATTTGCGCAGCGTCATTACCCGGCCGGCGCTGGTTTCTATCAGTGCCAGTTTTTCCAGCAGATCTTTTTGAAGGGCGGCGCCTTCGGCCTCGCGCATCGCCACCAGCGCGTCGACGGCCTTCATCAGCGCCCCCGCGATCAGCCGCCACCGTCCATCCACGTCGACGGTTTCCTCTTCGCACTTGAAAATGTCTTTTAGCGAAAGGATGGCGGCCATATCCGGCTGGCCCGCCACGCCGTGTTTGTCCTTCAGTGTCTTTGCGGCGGCGAGGAACTGCAGGGCCATATCCTCGTCCAGCACCAGCTTCTTTTTCACGTCGGCGCCGTTGCCCATTGTCACGGTGGCATCCACGTAGCCGCGGGTGATTTTACCCGCGAACGAGTCCTTGATCCGTTTCTCCAGTTCAAAATCTTTGGCGGGCATGCGGATGTTGAATTCGAGGAAGCGGTGGTTCACCGTGCGGAGTTCCACCGTGCACTTTTTCGTTCCTTCGGCCGCTTCGGCGCGCGCGAAACCGGTCATGCTTCGAATCATCCGATGCTCTCCATTGCTGTTGATAAATTATCTTAAGCCAAGTATATATTGAAACCAAGCGGTTTGGTAAGCGCAAATGGCGCGCGCGTTGCCCCCCCTTTTTTAAAAAGGGGACGGAGCGGATTTCGCAATAAATCCTCCTGGCTCTCCCTTTGTCGCAGGGAGGAGAGGGAGAGAGAGAAAGGAACTAATCCGATGGATTTCAAAATCGTTCTCACGACCTTTTGGCTGGTTTTTTTAGCCGAATTGGGGGACAAGACTCAGCTTGCCACGCTAGCTTTTTCGGCGGGCACCACGTCGAAAGTGTCGGTGTTCATCGGCAGCGCCGGGGCGCTTGTCGTCACCTCCGCCCTCGCGGTCGTTTTGGGCGATCTCCTTTCGCGCCACCTGCCGGTGAAAGCGATGCACATCGCCGCAGGGGGGGGATTCGTGGTGATCGGCGCGCTGATGTTGGCCAAGGAACTCTGGAACCGGTAACCCGGGATTAGGCGGAAGAGTCTTTTCTAAAGAGCGCCCAGCAACGGTTTCCCGCGTCGTTGAAGTATAGGCCGTCCGCCATGGCGCTTATCATGTGGTGGCCGCGGCCCCCTTCCATGAGCATGTTTTCCTCTATCGACTGGGGCAGCGTTTTGCTGTTGAATCCCGGTCCCTCGTCGGCAACGCATATCTCCAGTTCATCGCCATGCAACAAGTACGACAATTCCACCGTGCATTGGTCACAGCACATATTGCCGTGCATGATTGCGTTAATGATCATTTCCGAAACGGCCAGCTCAATTTGGTTGATTCTTTTATCCGTCCAGCGGGCGGTTTTCAATTTATCGATAATCGGTTCGTACGAATCGGATAATTTGTGTATGACCGCGTGGGCCGGCTTGCCTGCCGGGCCGCAGAGGCTTTTCGCGGCATACTGTTTCTGGGGCGTGCCCGAATCCTTGTCCCGTACGTTCTTGTGGCTGATTATCAGCGATAAAAGTTCCCGGCCCGGAATGAACCGCACGGTTTCGTATTTATCGGCGGGGCGGCACCCGACTACAACGAATGACACGTCATCCTCGGGGATGCGGCCATTGAGATGCGTTTCAAACGCGCGCTTGACAACCTCATACGCGGCCCGCGGATCCAGGCCCGCCAGCTTCGGCCCGATCTCCCCCAGGAATTTCGCCTCAAAGGTCGTTTCTCCGGCATCCTTTTGTTCCATGAGGCCATCGCTGCATACAAGCAGTGTCTGCCCGGTTTCCAGCCGAATGGCTATATCCTGATACCGGTCATCGGTCACGGGATTTATGTTGAATTGCCCGAGGATGAAACCGGCCGGCACCTCGACTTGCCGCACCGTGCCGTCGGGATTTATCAGCCAAGGCCGCGGATGCCCGCCCGACGCTATTTTGATTTCCCGTTCCTCAAAATCCATCAGCAGGTAGATGGCGGTAAGATAGTCGGGTCTTCCTTCGCAGTACTCCGTAAGATGCGTATTCAAACAGTTGAGGAAGACCGATGGGGTGCTGGCCGATTTTTTTTCCGGATTGGTCTTGCAGATATCCACCAGCGCCGTTGCCAGGATATTCAGCAGTATTTCTTCGATGTCGTGCCCGGCCACGTCGTGCAGGTACAGGCCGGCATACTGGGAACGGAACCGTACCCATTTGACGATATCGCCCCCCCCGATGCTCCGCATCGTGCGGTAGACTGGCGAGACGGTAAAGAACGGAATGATATCCGGGGATGTGGCGATGAAGCTCAACACGTCTTTGGCCCTGTACAGGGCGTTCTCCATCCGCTTGGCATGGAGCGTCAGGCTTTCTTCCGCTTCACGCCGCTTTGTTATGTTCTGGAAGAGCATTACGGCCATCGAGAGCGCAAAAGCGATAACGGCAATATTGACCAGCAGGTAGATTGTCAGGCTGCGTTTCGCCTCGGCATGGCGGTCGTCCACCAATTTCTCGGTTCGTTTTTCGAGGAGATTGCACGCATTCTCAATCGCTTCGATTTTTGCCGTTTGCATGGTGTACCACTCCGCCGCGTCGATGCCGAAATTTCCCCCTATGCCCTTTGCAATGGCGATTTTCCGCATCCAGTCCGCTTTGGCAACTTCGGGCACTGCGGAAACATTTATGTAGGCTTGTTGGATGTCCGGGGGCGCCAATGAAAAAAACCGCTTGTTGGAGTACGATTCATCGGAAACATTGCCCAACAACCGCTCAAATTGGCCGGGCAGGAATTTGTCCGCTTCAAAGGCGTAGGTGAGGCTGGCCCTTTGCTGCCCCGCTTTCTCCTTAATCTGCTCCAAGTGGAAATAGGCCAAGTAAAAGGATGATAATTCCCTGTCGGAGATCAACGGGGGGAGAAAGGAAATGGTTTCCATTAGCAGCAGGTTCGATCTGGAGTAATACTCCAAGGCTTCGAAATAGCCGAGTTGAAGGGAATCAACTCTTTCACGGATTCCCTTCATCCTGTTCAATTCCGTTATGCCCAGATCTAGATTGGCGACAATGGCCGTAAACATGGCGCTCCGCTTTACGCTTGAATAGTTCCTCAAAAACTCGGCATACTGCCCGTCCGTGGCGGCCCGTTGTATTAACAACTCGGCTTTGAACGCCGTCCCTTTGGATGCGATAAATCCGCTCGTATATCCCCGTTCTTTTTGCAGTTCGTGGACCAGATCGCTTAACCGGTTGATAAGATGGGAGGCATTGTCGAGTTCGTCCATTTCCGCCAGCACATTCCTTTTTTCGGAAACAAGCACTGAGGAAAAAGCGATCAGGGCTGCGATCGGCACGCCAAGTATCAGCGAGAACCAGAGCTTGTAGCCGAGAATGGATGATTTGGCGGGTGTGGGTGTCATGGTTGGTGTGGTGCGGTTATTTCGGTCTAAAAAGTTGGTTTGGCGAGCTGCCGCGACGGTTATTCATGGGCATGGATGAAGGATTCCCCGGTGCTGGGCGCTTTTGCATGATACGCATAAATAATTTTTCGGCCGCTAGAAGGCCTTTATCGCCTCGTCTTCGTTTTCGTATATGTTGAAGAGGCGGGGAACCAGACCCACCGTTTGAAGCACGGTTGTTACATCGCTCTTCGGGCAAACGATGGCAAATTTTCCATTGCGCGAAACAGCGGTTTTATACACGGAGATGATGAACCCGACACCGGAGGAATCGATAAGATCCACCCCGCCGAGGATAAGCAGGAATTTGCCGTTGGATGAATGAACTATTTCCCCCATAACCATTTCGCGTATTTCGCTCATTTGATTGAAGATAACATCCCCTTGTACGCTGAACAGCGTCACTTTCCCGGCCTTCCTGACTTCACACTTCACGATGGTGGTCTTCTCCCTCACGAAGAAACGTGAAAAACCCGCCTCATTCTCACCCGAAAAAATGGCAGGTATTGAGACACATCATACCATTCAGGGAATATTTCCCCAATAGCCGTCATTCGGGGGCGCGTTGCCGGTAACGTCAAGAATTTTGTGTCACGAGGAAAGGGGTAATGGTTCCCTGTTTTTTGTTTTCATAGGTAAACACCGCGAATAGTATCCGTTCGATGCTGGTTTTGTCGCTGAACACTCCC
>JAHFEK010000003.1:53402-82514 GCA_023248495.1 Nitrospinales bacterium | reverse complement strand
CGCCGCCTTATTGCTATATTCCACCCCCACCACTTCGCGGGCTGGATTTTGCCGTTTCAGCGCGCCGCCGGTCTCCCCCGCCGCGCACCCAATCTCCAGAATCCGCATAACCGATTGCGGCACTAAATCGATCACTTCCGGACGGAGGTTATGGAAATAATGCTCAAGCTTGTTTCCCGCCAGGGCGTTTTGCCGACGCGCACGTAAGCGAGCGATAATTTCTTCGGCCCGGTGGGCGTATGTGTGCTCTTGCAAAACGGCATCGCGGCCGTTTTTCGCTATCGATTCCCGTTCGTCTTCGTGCTGTAGATAATATGCGGCAAGCTCTTCGATGTTCGCATCGTTGTACACCACCAGATGGCGGCGGTTCTCGAAGAAATCGGTCAACCCTTCGGCATTATCCGTCAGCAGCAGACTGCCGGAACAAAGCGCCTCGAACACCCGCATGTTTAGGTCATTGCGTATGGCGTTGTTAAACACGATTTTGGAGGCCGAATACAGTTCCGCCATCTCATCGAGAAACACCCGTTCCACTTTCACATTAAAACACCGCTGGAGTTTTTCCAGCAACGCGGCCCGCCTCTGGTGTTGCGGAGTAACGCTGCCGGCAAAACCGATGTCGTACAGTTTTGCCGTTTCCCGCTTCCCGTGGATTTCAGGATCGCATCCCAATGGCAACCAATGAACATCGGCGATCCCCCGTTCCTTGAAGGCCGGGATATATTCCCGCTGGGCCAGAAAAACCACATCAAACTGCCGTGCCAAATTGATGTGGCTATCAAGATGCAAATGGGTATCGATAAAGTAGGCGGCTTTCGGGATAGTCAGCAATTCAAGGCCCGGCGGGGGGCCATCCAGCCCGCTTTCCACCCAGAGAAAGAAATCCGGCGCGAATCCCTTGGGCATTCTTGCCAGGATCGATTCCGCGTCCCGCGCGACGGTGCGGGGAATGTCTTGATTGAGTATCGGCGCCTTCATGTTTTCAAGGTTCCATATCTTGAGCACTTCCTGAGGCATCGATGCGCCGCTGGTGACGAGGTGATGGTTTTTTTCAAAAGCGCGCCGGAGATAGTGCGCGGTGGTGGCGGGATAATACGCGTAGTCCAGCCACACATTTGCCTTACTCACACTATCTTTCACTTCAAGGCCGCCATCGCAAGCCCTTGCAATCACATCGTTCCAGCGGAAGACGAATTTGGAAATCGGGAATTTTTCGGCAACGGTCAGTCGAGCCGCCTCCCCCATTGTCTTGGCTAATAACTGGTCATTGAGCAACAATTCCAGCGATCGGCGCAAGATTGGCAAATCATCGCTCACAAATCCATCCCGCCCGCCGGTGAGCGGTGAACTTGGGCTTGCAAGCGACACGATCGGCATTCCCGCCGCCATCGCCTCCAACATGGAAAGGTTGTAACCATCTTCGTACGGCTCTTTGGTTGTGTTGAGATAGACGCGGCATTTGCGCAGATGGTTTTTAAGGTCGTCCCAACTTTTCGAGGTACGGCTTTCTTCCAGTTGCGGGTTATCCCCCAACAACGTCGTCGGCAGACCGGAGCAAAGCTCCACTTGCTCACGGAAACCCAGCATCAGATCACGCTCCATCACCCGGTTTCCCACGCGCAAGACCGACTTCAGTTCGCCCGTGTATGCGCCATATTGGTTCACATCGATGCCGTGTGGGATAACCTCGCCCTCAAGACCCCAGTCGGCCTTTTTCGATTCCGAGATGAAAACCGGAAAAACCCCCTCCAACATTGGCTTTATTTGCCCAAGATAAGCCGCCCGATCAACGGTATTTCCACCCAAAGCTATCTCCGTGCTCAACTTATTGTGGAAAACAAGAATTTTTGGAGTATTAGGGTAACTTTTCACCGTCAAAAGATCATTGATGTTATGGCATATTATGACGTCGAAATGCCCCTGCTCAAGTCCCCTCTGCATTTCATCCTTGCCGACAATAACAGTATTTTTGGGAACGGGGCGGAAATTTACATTCCACCTTCTTTGGAGATTCGGCCCCATAAACGGCTCATATATAAAGAAGTTATGCCCAGTTTCCGACAATAAGCATATATAAGGCTCGTGCCAATTAAAGCTGAGGATATTTAGCTTTTTCTTCCTCATATTCGGCCCGTCCCTTCTCCTTTATTGTCATTATTTTGACGCAACAATATCTAAGGATAGATAAGAGCAAGATGCAGACCAAAGAAAAGGTGCGGGTAGTATAGGGAATGCGTCACTTGGCGCTTGCGCCGGGAGAATATCAAAGCATCAGTTAATGATAACCCGCTTATAAATATCGAATTCCTCCAGTACCCGCCCCGCGCCACGGACGATGGAAGTAAGCGGATCGCGCGAACGGTATACGGGAAAGCCAAGTTCACCCGTCAGCCGCTTGCCGAGGCCGCGGATCAACGCGCCGCCGCCAGCCAGCACAACGCCGCGGCTGCAAACATCGGCCGCCATTTCAGGCGAAATGCCGTTCATAGAGCGATGCACCGCCTCCACGATAGCCTTGACCGGCTCGTGGATCGCTTCACGAATCATCGTGTCGGTCACCACCATCCGTTTCGGCAGGCCGTTAACCGTGTCGCGGCCACTGGCCTCGGTCTCCAGGGGCGTATCCAGCGGAAAAGCGGAACCAATATGAATTTTGATCCGTTCCGCTTCGAAAATGCCGATGTCGAGGCCATAACCACGGCGGATGTAAGCAACTATCGCATCATCCAATTCGTCACCCGCCACCCGGATGGACTCGCTATAGGCGGTGGCAAACATGGAAATGATCGCCACCTCGGTGGTGCCTCCGCCGATATCGACGATAAGGTTGGCCCGCGATTCGTGAATTGGCATGTTGGTGCCAATCGCGGCGGCCATTGGTTCTTCCACCAGATACACGGCGCTCATGCCGGTTTCCTGCGCCGCCTCGATAACGGCCTTTTTTTCAACCTGCGTAATACCGGAGGGAACGCCGATAATAATTCTCGGCTTAACAATGAAAGAACGGATGTTTGCCTTCTTTATCAAACCGGAAATCATCATTTTCGCCGCATCAAAATCGGCGATAACGCCATCTTTAAGCGGCCTGATCGTGATGATATCCTGGGGCGTCTTACCGTACATCTGCTTGGCTGCGATTCCGATGGCCACCACTTTTTTGGTGCGCTGGTCAATCGCCACGACGGAAGGTTCATTCACCACAATCCCGCGTCCTCGGGCATGAATCAGCGTGTTGGCGGTCCCCAAATCCATCGCCAGGTCGGTGGCGAAGGAGCCTCGTATTTTTTGCAGGAAATTAACGGAAATCTTGTTGTAAGCCATTTCAGGCATCACCTTTCATGCTGCCGTTCCAGTGGGCGACGGCTTGGGCCGTTTGCCGGGCTATTTTCAGCGCCCCGAACGAATGTTTAATAAGTTCATTGCCGTTCTTACCGTCATCGGGGTAGAACGCGATGCCTATATTACCTTCAAACACCGTTTTCGTGTCATCAATAAAAAAGTTCTTGGCGCGCAACAGATCCAAAAGATTGGCCGCCGCGGACCGTGCATCATCGCGCGAGTGATCCTTCAGGAAAATCAGAAAAACGTCGCCGTAGTAACGGGCAACGTAACCGCTTTTATCCACCACCCGCTTGAAAAAACTGGCTATCTCCACCAACGCATTATCCGCGGCGCTTACCGAAAACTCGCGCGTAACGCGGCTGAAGTCGCGTATGTCCAGCGCCAATAATGCGCCGTGCCCATCCCCCACCCCGTCGATCTTTTCATTAAGGTAGAGATAGTTTCCAAGCCCGGTGAGCGAATCGACCTTGCGCGAAATAAGGCTGATGCCATACGCATAGGAACCCGCCACATACGATGCGGCCACCGAGCCAAGTATAGCCAAAATCCGCTCGTCGGCGGCGGTGAAGCAGTTTGGCCGGACGCTCAATACGCCCAGCGCGCCGATCACATGTTTGCGCACCACCATAGGCACGCCTAAAAAAGAGCGGTACTCACGCCGCTCGCCCCCGTCCAACTCGAATTCCTGCCTGCTTTCCCCCAAGACGTGGTGATTGAGCGGCTGGTTTTTGCGCACCACCCACCCCATGAGCGAACGATCCATTTCCAGCGGTATCTTGCGCAGCTCATCGCCGCCCGCTTCCTGCCGGGCCAAGATGTGGAACTTCCCCTCTTCCGAGGCTTTGAGCGCGAAAATGAACTTCTCGTTGGGAACGAGCTTGTTGATATTCTGATAGAGCGCCGCGACAATATGGGTCATCTTTTCGCTGGCCGCCATTTCACGCACCACTTCCTGTATCGCCTCCAGATTGCCGGCTTCCTGCCAAAGGTTCCAGCGCTCCTCGTGGCGGACCGTTTCTTGGGCGAAAATCACAGCAAAGTCCTGCAATAGTTTCTGGTGCTTATCCGTAAACACATACTGCCGCTTGCTGTCCACCGTGAGCACGCCGATCATCCGCTCGCCACGCAAAACTGGCGCCGCCATGAATGACTTGAGATTTTCCTGGGTGCTGTAAAGCTGCAACGTGGCGGTATCGTGCGAAAACTCCTTCACCGTGATCGGTTTTCGTTCTTTAGCCACCCAGCCGATAATGCCCTGGCCGGGAAAAAAGGAAGCAGCGGGATTTACGGTATCGCCCAAACTAAACCATGTGAAAAGCCGGTACTCATCATCATCCGTTTTCAAGAAAAACGCCACCGTAAAGGCGTCCAACACGTTCACAACCAATTTTACCAGGTTGTCGAAATCACCCTTATCCGACAGGTCCAGCATAGCCCGCCCCCATTGCCCAAAGTTTCACGGCTCGTCCACCCGAAGCAATATTACCGAAATATTATCGATGCCCCCGTGCGCCTTGGCCGATTCCACCAACACATGGGCGCACTCTTCCAGGTTTTCGTGATGCTGGCCAAGAATTTCCCCGATGGCGCCTTCCTCCACCATGTCGGTGAGGCCATCGGAACAGAGGAGGAATATATCCCCTTTATGGGGCGGCACAACCTTCATGTCGACCTTGGCCTTGCCCATATGCCCCAACGCCCGCGTAAGCCGGTTTTTGAACGGCAGTTGTTCGAGCTGTTCACGGGTCAGAAATCCTTTTCGCAGTTCCTCGAAAAATACCGAATGATCTTCGGTGATCTGGCTGAACTCTTCCCCCCGCCGAAGGTATATGCGGCTGTCGCCCACATGCGCGGCAAAGATGCTGTCCGGTGAAACATGCAACGCCACCACGGTGGTTCCCATTCCGCGGTATTCCGGAGTGAGTTCGGCTGATTCGGTGACAATGGTGTTGGCGCGAATGATAGTATAGATCAGTTTTTTCCCGGGAAGCGGGAGCTCATGGGGAAAAGGCTGCAACTGATCGACAACATCTTCCGGGGCGTTTTCATATTCCTCGAAGAATTTCTGTATGCTGGAAACCGCCAATCGGCTGGCGGTTTCGCCCGCGTTGTGCCCTCCCATGCCATCGGCCAGGAGAAACAGCCCCAACCGCTCATCCACAAGAACGGAGTCCTCGTTGTTCTGCCTGCGGAGTCCAACGTCCGTCAGCGAAAAGTGGCTTGTCTTCACTTCTTTTTGGCAAACTTTTTGTGCAGTTTGTAGTCGATGGAATCGATCAGCGCCTGCCAGCTTGCCTCGATAACGTTTTCGGAAACGCCGACGGTTCCCCACTTATTTCCATCCCCGTCGCCTGATTCGATGAGCACCCGTGTTTTGGCGCTGGTACCGGCGGACTCATTCAGAATGCGCACTTTAAAATCGAGTAATTTAACATCTTTGAGCTCGGGGTAATATTTCGTCAACGCCAGCCGGAACGCTTTATCCATGGCGTTCACGGGGCCGTTCCCCTCCGCCACGGCGTGATGAACATCGCCATCCGGGGTTTTAACCGCCACTACCGCCTCGCTATACTGCGGCTCTTTGTCGTTCGGCACTGAAACAATGACGCGTGCGCGAAGCACGTTGAAAAATTTCTTCCAATGCCCCTTGGCTTTTTTGATGAGAATTTCAAGCGAACCGTCGGCCCCTTCAAAAGCAAAGCCCTGGCTCTCCAACTCTTTGATGGTGGTCAGCACCTGCTTCGCCACCGGATCGTCCGATTTCAGATCGATGCCGTATTCAGCGGCCTTTGCCTGAATGCTCGCTTTCCCCGCAAGATCGGAAATGATGATGTGGCGGCGGTTTCCCACTTTGTCCGGCGGGATATGTTCGTAGGTAGCCGGGTTTTTAAGCACCGCGTCAACATGAAGCCCCCCCTTATGCGCGAAAGCGGCCTGCCCCACGAATGGCTGATGCAAATTCGGTTTCAGGTTGGCCATTTCCGAAACAAACAGCGATACCTCGCGCATCGTTTTAAGTTGGGCCCCTGAAACGCACTTATACCCCATCTTGACTTGGAGGTTGGGAATGATCGCCGTAAGGTCGGCATTGCCGCAACGCTCGCCGAGGCCGTTGATGGTACCCTGCACCTGCCGCGCGCCGGCCTGCACCGCCATCAAAGTGTTGGCCACCGCCAGCCCCCCGTCGTTATGCACATGAATGCCGATGCGGCAGCCGAAACGCCGTTTCACGCTCCCGGTGATTTCAAATACTTCGTGCGGCAACGCGCCTCCGTTAGTATCACAGAGTGTCACCCAATCGGCTCCGCCGGCCAGCGCCGCTTCAATGCACTCCATTGCGTAGAGCGGGTCGTGTTTGTATGCATCGAAAAAGTGCTCGGCGTCGAAGACCACTTCGTCTACCTTTGGTTTCATGTAGCGGATCGAACCGGTGATCAACTTCAAGTTGTGCGGCATGGTGGTGCGGAGCACCTTGGTCACGTGGATGTCCCACGTTTTCCCCACCAGGGTCACCACCGGCGCCTTGCTATTCAGCAACAGCCGCAAGTTCGGGTCGGTTGCCGGCGTCTTGGAAGGATGGTGTGTGCTGCCAAACGCCGCGATCCGCGCCTGTTTCAGTTTGAGCTTGCGGACTTCAATGAAATACGCGGCGTCTTTTGGATTGCTGCCGGGAAAACCGCCTTCAATGCAGTGCGCCCCCAACTCATCCAGTTTCTCCGTGATGCGCAGCTTGTCTTGCAGCGAAAATGAAACATCTTGTGCCTGCGAACCGTCGCGCAGCGTGGTGTCATAAATAAATACCTTGCTGGACATTTATCCTTCCAAACCGAAACCGGCGTGAAGGATGCGCACAGCCCGGTCCACGTCATCCTTACGGATGACGCAAGAAACCCTGATCTCCGATGTGGAAATCATCTCGATATTGATCCCCGCGTCTGCCAACAATTGGAACATCTTCGCCGCCACGCCGGAATGTGAGCGCATCCCAACGCCGACGATGGAGACCTTTCCGATGTTTTCGTCCATCTGCACGTCCTTCGCGCCGATCTTCGCGGCGGCACCTTTAAGGATTTTCAGGGCCTTACCAGATTCGGTACGCGGCACCGTAAGCGAAAAGTCGGTCAGCCCGGCCACGCCGACGTTTTGGATAATCATGTCGACGTTGATTTCCTCTTTGGCGATATCGCCGAGGATGGCGGAGGCGATGCCCGGCTTGTCCGGCACGCCCACCACGGTCAACTTCGCCTGATTCTTATCATACGGGACGGCCGAGACCACTACTTTTTCCATTGACGGCTCCTCTGCAACGACCCACGTACCGGGGCCTTCCTTAAATGTTGATTTTACCACTACCGGCATCCGGTATTTCGCCGCAAATTCCACCGAGCGGGTCTGCAGCACTTTCGCGCCGAGACTCGCCATCTCCAGCATTTCCTCGTAGCTGATGCGGTCGATCCGGCGCGCCTTCGGCTCCACGTTGGGATCAGTGGTGTAAACCCCATCCACGTCGGTATAGATTTCGCACATGTCGGCGTTGAGAGCCACCGCCAACGCCACGCCGGTGGTATCGCTGCCGCCACGCCCCAGCGTGGTCACGTTCGATTTTTCATCGATGCCCTGAAAACCGGCCACCACCACAACATAATCATCGTCGAGGTATTTCTTGATGTTCTCCTTGGCGATGCTCTTGATGCGCGCCTTGGTGTGCATGCTATCGGTGACAATGCCCGCCTGCCGCCCGGTCAAGCTGACCGCTTTCACCCCCAAGTCCTGCAACGCTATAGCCAGCAGCGCGATGGTCACCCGCTCACCGGTGGAAAGAAGCATATCCATCTCCCGCTCCACCGGCTCTTTGGTTATCTCATGCGCCAGTTTAACCAGGCTGTCGGTCTGGCCGGACATGGCCGAAAGAACCACAACAAGCCGGTCGCCCTTTTTCTTCTGTTCGGCAACTTTTTTCGCGACGTTTTTCAGGCGTTCCACGTTGCCAACGGATGTTCCGCCGTATTTCTGTACAATTAATGCCATAGTCGGCTGATTTTAGTAAAAACCCCCTCGTAAAGCAATTTACGCTTTTGATCCCCCCTAAGAATCCCAAATAAGTGCCGATAAAATGGCCTAAACTGTTTTTAAGGAAAGGTGGCGGTTCCCGAATATCGATTCAATCCGGTTCACATTATGACGAAATCAGGAAAGTGAGCGCTCCCCAATGGCATATTTTGCGGGCACGGTGTAAACTGTCCTGAAATCAAAAGACTATCGGTAAGACGTGGGTTCGACGCAATAAGGAGTAACCGGATATGAAAAAGATGAAGCGGTGCGCCATATTGGTGGCGGGCGGCCCTGCCCCCGGCATTAACAGCGTTATAAGCGCGGCAACCATAAAGTTGCGCAGCGAAGGAGTTTCAGTCGTCGGCATATTGGACGGTTTCCAGCACCTGATGCGGGGGGACACCACGCAAGTCCGCGAACTCTCCATCGAGGATGTGGCGCGTATCCACTTGGACGGTGGATCGATCCTGCGCACGTCCCGCGCAAATCCCACCAAAAAAGAAGAAGACCTGAAAACCGTGCTGGACGCATTCAACACCCTCAAAGTGGATGCCCTTATCACCATCGGCGGCGACGACACCTGCTTTTCCGCCATCCAGCTTGATAAAAAGTCCAAAGGTAAAATTCAGTTTGCGCATGTTCCCAAAACAATCGACAACGACCTCGACCTCCCCAGCGGCGTCCGCACCTTCGGCTTCACCACCGCGTCGGATTTCGGGGCCAAGATAACCGAAAGCATCATCGCCGACGCGCAGAGCGCCAACCGCTGGTACTTCATCACCGCGATGGGGCGCAAGGCGGGGCACTTGGCGCTCGGCATCGGCAAATCGACCGGCGCCACGCTCACCATCATCCCGGAGGAATTCGGCGACGTGAAAGAGATCAGCGTCCAGCATGTGGTGGACATCCTTATCGGCTCGATCATAAAAAGGAGGGCGAGCGGCAGGGCGTACGGCGTGGCGATTCTGGCCGAGGGGCTGGCCGAACGGTTCTCCGAATACGAGCTGAAAAAAATGGGCAAGATAGAATACGACGAGCACGGCCATATCCGCTTGGCCGAGATAGACCTGGGGGGGATACTCAAAGACGAAGTGACGGCGGGCCTTAAAGAATTCGGCATCAAGGAAACCATTATCGACAAGGAGATTGGCTATGAGCTGCGCTGCGTAGCCCCCACATCATTCGATATTGAATACACCCGCGACTTGGGCTACAGTGCGGCCGTCTACCTGCTTGACGGCCGCTCAAGCGACATGATGTCAATACAGAATGGCGTCTCAACGCCTATTCCATTCGACAGCACCATCGACCCGCAGACCGGCCGCACCCGCGTCCGGTTGGTTGATCCTGACACCCACGCCTATCATGTGGCGCTGGAATACATGATACGTTTGAAAAAGGTCGACTTTGAGAACAAAGACACTCTGGATAAATTGGCAAAAACGGCGAAACTAACCCCGGATGCATTTGTAAAACGGTTCGGCTATCTCGTCGGCATCGACGGCAAGTAGCGCCGGCGCGAAAAACAGGATGTACGTATCACCCATTGTCGATGCGCATTTGCACGTCACCGAAAACGGCGAATGGTTCAACGGCAAATATAATGCATCGCTTTCTTTGCTGCTGGAACAGATGAAGGCCGGCGGTATTGGCAAAGGGGTCATCATGGGCCTCGTGCAGCTAAACCAGAACGACTATCTGCGCAAGATTTGTGAAGAACATCGCGGTATCCTCTACGCCATGGCGGGGTTCAATCCGGTGACGCAGGAATTGGCCGCCGTGCGGGATTACCTTTCCCACGATTCTTTCAAGGGAATAAAGCTGCATCCCCGGCGCGATAATTTCTCGCCGATGGATCCAAAAGCGCTGGCGGTATACGGGGAAGCCGAAGAAAAAGGATGGGTAATCAACTTCGATGTGTTCGCCCATTCAACCCATCTGCCGATTGAAGAACTGCGCCCCACCGTGTTCGACCACATCGCCAAGCGCTTTCCCAATCTCAAAATAGTCCTCTCGCATTGTTGCGTTCCCTGGGTGCTGGAAGCGTTCTTCGTGGCAAAATCAAACCCCAATCTCTATCTCGACTGTTCGTTCATTATCGAGCGTTTTCACCAAACCAGCATAATGCCCGATTTGCTCTACACCGCCCGGCACCTCGACCGTAAGTTGATCTTCGGCTCCGATTTTCCAGAAGAACAGGTGCATCGCTACCTCTCAATGGCAAAAATTGAATTCAAAGATTTGCAGGAAGAAAAGAAGAGCAACATCTTTGGGCTTAACGCCATACAAGTGTACGGTCTCTAACATGTCCGCCGCCATCATGGTGCTGGGGGGAAACATCTACACGGTTCCCTCCGTCCTCTCGCTCAAGGAAGCCGGGTTTAAAGTTGTGGTGGTGGACGGCAACCCTGAAGCCCCCGCCTTCGATATCGCCGATGCCTGTGGCACATTCGATTTCCGCGATTGGGAACGGGGGCTTGCCCTCGCCCGCGCCCAAAAAGTGCAAGCGGTCATCCCGACGCACGACCGCGCGGTGCTGCCCGCCGCGTTAATTAGCGAAGCGCTTGGCTTGCGCGGCCCTTCGCCCGACGCGGCCCGCACCGCCACCAGTAAAAAACTGATGCGGAGGGCGTGGAGCGCGTCCGGCCTCCCCTCGCCCGCCATCGCGCTGGCCCGTACCGTGGAAGAATTCAAAAAGGCGGCGGCGGGCATTGGATTCCCCGCCATTTGCAAGCCGACCGATGACGTTGGCGGCGGCAGCCGCGGCGTCCAGCGGCTTGATACGCAAACCGATTTGGCCCAGGCGTACGCCTTCGCCACATCGTTCTCCGATTCGCCTGAAGTTCTGGTGGAACCTTATTACGAGGGGCTGGAACATAGCGTGGAAGTGCTCATGCGCGATGGCGATGGAGTGGCGTTAATGGTATCGGACAAAGTGAAAACGCCGCCACCATACCGCGTGGACAAAAGCGTGATCTATCCCACGCGCCTTACCGGCGCGGCGCTGCAACGGGTGCGAATGCTGTCGGTGGACGCCGCGCGCGCGGTGGGGCTGCGCGACGGCGCGGCACACGTGGAACTGTGCACGCTTCCGGATGGCGGCAACGCGCTTTTCGAAATCGGCCTGCGCTGCGGCGGCGGCGCCACGCCCCATCCCATCGCGCTGCTCGCCAGCGGTGTAAACGAGATCGTGGAATACGCCCACATCCTCACCGGCGGCGTGCGTGATTTTTCGCCGAAATTCGCAAAGGGGGCCGTGTTTCACTTCATAACCGCAAAGCCGGGCAAGCTGCTGTACGTGGCCGGATTTGATGCGGCGCGCGCGATGCCGGGTATAATTGAAGCTGGACTCACGGCCAAACCCGGTAGCACGGTAAACGAGATACGGACATCCGCCGACCGGCTGGGGTATTTTGTCGCCGCCGGTGAAACAGCGGACGAAGCGTACCGGCGGGCGCTGGCGGCGGAACAACAACTAACCTTTGAATACGGAAATTAAACCGATGCACAAAATACGGTTGGTAAAACAAAAACTGAATTTCAGCGCGGCTCACTTTATCACCCTTGAAAACGAATGCGAGGCGTTGCATGGCCATAATTACTATACATCGGTGGAGATCACCGGCACGCCGGACGAAAACTTCTACCTCATCGACTTCGGCCTATTAAAGAAAGAAATGCAAATGCTCTGCGACTCCCTGGATCACAAAGTGCTGATGGCCGTGGAAAACCCGCACCTCGTCATGAGCCGCTGCGGCAAACAATTCGACGTAACCTACCGTGAAAAAAAGTACTCTTTCCCATTCGAAGACGTCGCGGCGTTGCCGATACCGAACACGACGGTGGAAATGCTTTCGCAATATCTGTGCGGGAAATTAAGAGATGCTTTAGACGGTAAGCGGTATCTGGACAAAATCCGCGCCATCGAGGTCGGCGTGGAAGAAACCGCCGGTCAGATGGCCAGCTACCGCATCGATCTATAAGTCAGTACCGGTTTAAAAAATGAAAACTGTTGCACATTGCCGCTTTCCGGGTTATTAATTCCCCGGCATTGAATATTAGCAATAATCAGGAGATATTATGGCGGACGAAAAAGACAAAAAAGAACCGTGGCTGAATTATTTGGCGCTTTGCACCGTTATCCTTGCGGTCTGTGCCACACTATCCACCTTTAAAGGGGGCGGCTATTCCACCCGCTCGGTGATGAGCCAGGCGCAGGCGTCGGATCAGTGGGCCTTCTTCCAGGCCAAAAGCGTGAAATTGAACCTCTACGAATTGCAAAAGGAAAAACTGCAAATGGAGCTGGCCGGGCATTCCATGCCGAAAGCGGAAATGGAAGCCTATACCAAAGCGATCGAGGGCTATCAGCACAAAATAGAGAAATACGAAAAGGAAAAAGAAGAGATCAAGCAGGAAGCGAAACGGCTGGAGGACGCCCGGGACGAAGCCCAGAAACATTCGAAAACTTTTGGTATTGCCATCATCTATTTGCAGATCGCCATTCTCCTCTCCTCCATCGCCGGACTTTTGAAGAAAAAGCCGGTTTGGCTGGCGGGCTTGGCCATCGGGACGCTGGGCTTGGTCTATTTCGCCGACGGCTTTTTGATGTTTCTCGGCAAGTGAAGGCGGCGGCTGAATAACGATAAGGATTATTATGAATTTAGGTTCCGGCTATGAACTTTTTGCCTCGCTGATTTTCGGCACCATCGGCATGGGTTATTTTGCGTATGGGAAAAAGCAATCCAATTTCTCAATGATAGGCGCCGGTGTGGCGTTGATGGCCTACCCGTACGTTGTTACGGGGCTGCCAATAATGATCCTCATCGGCATTGTGATAATGGCTTTCCCGTTCGCAGTGGCCCGGCTCTTTTAAGGGTTAGCCCGCAATCCCGGCGGTCAACAGCGGGGTGCCCCTCCATTAAACAAAATAGGCTAAAATGAACCAATGAACGCAATTAACGCCGGGCTCATTATCTGGGATCTCGATGGAACTCTGATCGATTCCAAAAAAGATATTGCCTTCGCGGTCAACGAAACCTTGGCGCGCATCGATCACCCCCCTCTTCCCGACGAAGAAATCTACAGCTATGTTGGCAACGGCGTCCGTCCGCTCATCGACCGCGCGGTGGCGGCCACCGGCGGCGGCAACTCGATGGAAACCGCCATCGGCCATTTTCAGGAAATTTACTTGGCGCACTTGTTGGATACCACCATCCTTTTCGACGGAATCCTTGAGGTGTTGCGCCATTTCGAAAACAAAAAAATGGCTGTGGCAAGCAACAAGCCATACAAATATGTAACGAAAATATTGGAGGGGTTGCATGTGGCCGACCTCTTCGTGTCAGTCAAGGGGGGCGATTCGCTTTCCACCCGCAAACCGGATCCGGAGATGATCAACGTAATTTTAAGTGAAGCCGATACCGCCGCGCACGACGCCGTTTTCGTTGGCGACAGCGCAGTGGATATTCAGACCGGTAAAAACGCTGGCGTACGCACTATCGGAGTATCGTATGGCTTCCGCCCCGTGGCCGAGCTTATCAAAAGCGCCCCCGACCTATTGGTGCCCGCCCCCTTGGATTTAAAACGGGCAATACGATAAACAGCTATGAAAAGAAATAAACCTGAACGCAAAGGGGAATGCATATCCTGCGGCGAGTGCTGTCAGCGGGTGCGGATAACCTCTGTCTACAGCCACCTCATCGCCAACCACGGATCCATCGACGAGGCGCGCATCTACTACTCATTCAGGGGCATCCGGGTGGTTGAATCGTTGCCCGCGATAGACCGGGTGATGCTGGAGATCGACATTCCTTGCAGCCAACTGACCGCCGGCAACAAATGCCGCCTGCACGAGACGCCGGAGCAAAAGCCGCTCATTTGCCATAAATACCCATGGTTCAAAGATGATATCGAGGGGTGCGGCTACCGGTTCGAATAGTCTTGCCCGCATTGAATCGCCACTAGCCGGAAACGGAGTCTTCCATCCGTTCGATAATGGGACAATGGTCGGTCACCCGGCGGTTCCGGCAGTTAACAGCCAGCCGTTTAAGCGTTTTTTCAAGCTGCCGGAGCTGAGCGATTTTCCGCTGGATATCTTCGAGTTTTTTCTCGACCTTCGCCCGGACAAGGTCGGGATTGCCAGCCGAACGAACCCGGAGACTGAGTAGCCCCTTCGCCTCCCTCAGACTGAAGCCAAGCCCCTTGGCCTGAATGATGAAGTTCAACCGTTTCGCACATTCGGCATCGTACAGACGGTAGCCTGAGGGGAGCCGGGCAGACGGTTTTAGCAGCCCTTTCCGCTCGTAAAAGCGGATGGTTTGCACATTGACCCCCGCGAGCTTTGCCAGTGCGCCGATGGTGAGCCGCAGTCCGCTATTTTCTTTCATGCTTCCATGATAATCCGCGTCACGCCGGCCGTGGGATAAAATATTATCAATCGGCGCTTGACTCTATATATAGGTATAGGGTTTATCCTGTAATCAAGAAAGGAAACGCGCCCCGGCAACGGCTTGCGGACGGTTCCATTTGAAGGGAGTACAATAAATATATGGAAACAAGTGAATACGCCGTCACCGGCATGACCTGCGCCGCCTGCGCCCGCGCCATCGAACGCGCGGTAAAAAAGGTGGATGGCGTGGAAGACGCCGCCGTTAACCTCATGACTGAAAAGCTGCGCGTTACCGGAGCCGCCGACTCATCAAAAATAGAAGAGGCCGTAAAGAAGGCCGGATACGGCCTCGCGCCACGGCAGAAAAACGTCGTAACCATACCAATAAGGGGAATGACATGCGCCGCCTGCTCGGCGCGGATCGAAAAGGAGTTAATGAAAACACCCGGCGTCCTGGAGGCGGCGGTGAACCTTGCCACGGAAAAGGCAACCGTTACATTTGATGCGGCGTCGGCACGCCTTTCAGACCTGAAAGATGCGATAACGCGGGCGGGATATGAACCGCTCTCCGTATCGCATGATCAGCCGGAGGAAAAAATACCGCTTATAGAATTACCGGGTTTTAATCTCGCTTTGGCGATGTTTTTCCTGGCGCCGCTGGCATATCTCACGATGGGCGTGATGGGGGGCCTTCCAGCGCTTGCGTTCGCCGATCCCACCGCCGCGCCGCTCGGTTACGCCGTGGCGCAACTTCTTTTTACGTTGCCGATTCTGCTTGCCGGACGGCGATTCTATACATCCGGCGGTTCGGCCTTGCTGCATGGAGGCGCGAACATGGACACGCTGGTCGCGATGGGAGCCACCGCGGCGGTACTTTACTCGCTCTATGGCACTTTGAAAATCATTGGGGGAGATGTGCATTTCGCCCACAATCTCTACTACGAATCAGCGGGATTCATCATCGCGCTGGTGCTGGTGGGAAAATATCTTGAAGCTCGAGCAAAAGGCCGCACCAGTCTTGCGCTCAAAAAACTGCTTAAACTCGCACCCGAACAGGCGACGTTGATCGATAATGGCGCGTTCCGCCAAATTCCCACCGAAGAGGTGCACCCCGGCGATTTGCTGCTGGTTAAGCCGGGTGAAAAAATCCCGGTTGACGGACTTTTGATAAAAGGGGGAACCAGCGTGAACGAGAGCATGATCACCGGCGAACCTATACCGGCGCCGAAAAGGCCGGGGGATGCGCTAATCGGCGGCACGGTGAATGGCGAAGGAGTGATCGAAATGCACGCCGAAAAGGTTGGATCGGAAACAACGCTGGCCCGCATCGTAAAACTGGTGGAAGACGCACAGGGAACCAAAGCCCCCATCGCGGCGCTTGCCGACCGGGTATCCGGAATTTTTGTCCCCTCGGTGGTTGCGATAGCGACCACTGCCGCCGGTGCTTGGTTCGTCAGCGGCGCATCGTTTGAGTTTGCGCTTACCATCTTTATCGCGGTGCTTATTATCGCCTGCCCCTGCGCGCTGGGCCTTGCCACTCCCACGGCAATAATGGTTGGCACCGGACGCGGGGCCGACATGGGCATTCTTATAAAAAAAGCGGCGGCGCTGGAGATGGCCGGAAAAATTAACGTGGTGCTGTTCGATAAGACCGGCACGATCACCGAGGGAAAGCCGCGCGTGATGGAAAGCGCCTTTTACAACGGCTTTGATGAACGTCACGCGCTGTCACTTGCGGCGGCGGTGGAATCCGGCTCGGAGCATCCGATAGCCGCCGCGGTATTGGGCCATGCAAAAGAGCGAGGAGCGTCTTGGATCATGGCTGAGGAAATCACCGCAAATCCCGGGTTTGGCGTAAGCGGGCGCACCGAAGGGAAAGCGGTGTCACTGGGCAACGCGGCATATATGGAAAAAGAGGGCGTGACTGTTGCCGAAGCCGAGTCGTTCGGGAGGGTATTTGCCTCGGCTGGTGGCACCATGCTCTATCTAGCGGTGGATAAAGAGCTGGCGGCCGCGCTGGGCATCGCGGACAAAATTAAACCGTCAAGCCGCGCCGCGATTGATAAATTAAAAAAGCTCGGCCTTGAAACGGTGATGATAACCGGCGACAGCGAGGCGGCGGCGAAAGCCATCGCGTCGCAGGCAGGGGTGGATCGCGTCGTCTGGCGGGTGCTGCCGCATGAGAAAGACGCGGAAGTGCGCAAGCTGCAAAACATGGGAAAGAAAGTCGGCATGGTAGGAGATGGCATTAACGATGCCCCCGCGCTGGCGCGGGCCGATCTTGGCATCGCCATAGGCACCGGCACGGATATAGCGATTGAATCGGCCGACATCGTACTCATATCGGGAGACCTGAGCGGCGTGGAAAAAGCGCTGTCGTTGAGCCGCGCCACCCTGCGGAACATTAAACAGAATCTATTCTGGGCATTTTTTTACAATTCCGCGGGCATACCGGCAGCCGCGGGATTGCTGACGCTCTTCGGCGGCCCCTTACTGCAGCCGATGTACGCGGCGGCGGCGATGAGCTTAAGCTCGGTGACGGTGGTGTTTAACGCGTTGCGGTTACGTAATTTTAAATAAGGAGATTCGTTATGAGAAAATCACTTTCTATCGGGGGAATGACCTGCAACCACTGCAAATCGCATGTGATGGAGGCACTGCGGAAAGTGACTGGCGTGAAATCGGCGACCGTTGACCTGGCCAATAAAAAAGCCGTGATCGAGAGCGATTCACCCGTTTCCGACGAGGCCCTAAAAGCCGCCGTGGCCGTCGCGGGGTATACCGTAACCGGTATCAGCGAAAACTGATTAGGCAGGTTGCTGCTGGGTGAGACAGTGCAATGTGCCGAGTCCCCATACAAGATCGACGGCATGAATGCCGACAACAGGACGGTCAGCGAACAATTCCGAAAGAATGCCGAGCGCGATGCGGTCTTTAGGATCGTTGAAAGTGGGAACAATCACCGCCGCATTGCCGATGTAAAAATTAGCATATGAGGCCGGAAGGCGCTGACCGTTAAAAATCACCGGCGCGGGCATCGGCAGTTCCACTACCTGCACTTTGCCTCCATTTTCAAGCCGCATAGCCTGCAACCGTTCGCGATTCTCTTCCAGCAGAACATAATTTGGGTCGTGCGAATTATTTTCCCGGCAGAGCGCGACGGTAGAGGAATTTACAAAGCGGCACAGATCATCCACATGCCCATGCGTATCGTCCCCGGCAATCCCCTTCCCAAGCCAGAGAATATTTGTAACCCCGAGCAGCGCGCGCAACTGATCTTCCGTTTCTGCGCGCCCCATGCCGGGATTGCGCACCTGTGTCGCCGTATCCAGCAGGCACTCTTCGGTTGTCAGGAGGGTGCCGCAACCGTTTACGTCGATAGCCCCCCCCTCCAGCACGAAGTGCTGCGCGTCGAATAGCCGTTTGTTCAGCTTCTTTGCCACTTTGGGGGCTATGCCATTGTCCTTTTTCCAGTCGGGATATTTGGCCCACGCATTAAATTTAAAATTGACGATGGCGTTTTCCGCGCCCTTCTTGACGAATACCGGCCCCAAGTCGCGAGTCCATCCGCGATTGGTGGCAAAGCGGAAAAATTCGATATTCCCCATATCAGCCCCGCACTTATTCAGCACGCGGCGGGCGAAAGTTTCGTGAACGGTATCGTTCACCAGAACCCGCACTTTTTCGCCGCGCGAAAGCGCCTTGGCCATTTCACCAAACACCCACGGAATGGGCGCGAACTTTCCGGGCCAATCATGTTTATTGTGCGGCCAACCTATCCACGTTGCTTCATGACGTTTCCATTCGGCCGGCATGGCAAAGCCAACAGCGGCCGGTGTTGTGCTCGAACTCATTTTTTGCCGGGAGCGGGATCGATGAAGCGGCGGGTGATATCGCCGTAACTGTCGATACGCCGGTCACGCAGGAAAGGCCAGTTGCGGCGGGTTTCCTCGCTGCGGGCCGGGTCAATTTCATGAACGATAATTTCTTCCTTGTCCGTGGAAGCTTCGGCGAGCACTTCCCCGAACGGCCCGGCGATAAACGAACTGCCGAAAAACTCGATGCCGGGGGCGGCGGGATCCAGCCGTTCATGACCGATGCGGTTGACAGCGGCCACATACACACCGTTGGCGATCGCGTGTGAACGCTGAATGGTCCGCCAAGCATCGCGCTGAACGGCGCCGAACTGTGTTTTTTCATGCGGGTGCCATCCGATGGCCGTGGGATAAAACAGTATTTGCGCCCCTTGCAGCGCGGTTAGGCGAGCCGCTTCCGGGTACCATTGATCCCAGCAAATCAATACGCCCACTTTTCCCGCCGATGTTTCAATTGCATTGTAACCAAGATCGCCGGGAGTAAAATAATATTTTTCGTAGTATGACGGGTCGTCGGGAATATGCATTTTACGGTAGACGCCGGCGATTGATCCATCGCGGTCGATGACGGCGGCGGTGTTGTGATACAAACCGGGGGCGCGCCGCTCGAAAAGCGAGGCGATAACGGCGAGACCATGCTTTTTCGCCGCCGCGCCCAGCGCTTCGGTGGAAGGTCCCGGTATTGGCTCGGCCAAATCGAAAAACGAAGCGTCCTCTTTTTGACAGAAGTAGAGCGATTTGAAAAGCTCAGGAAGGCAAACCACCTCAGCGCCCATCCCCGCCGCCTCGTCAATTTTATCAAGGGCCTTTTTGATGTTGGCTTGCTGGCTGGATCCCATCGCCATCTGGATTAGGGCGATTTTGGTTTTCCGATTCACGATGCGTATGATTCCCCACTGGGCGTAATCGCCCGCGTTGACCGGTTATCAATGCGGAATTTAGCTATCAGTTCCGCCATCTCCCTGGCCTGACGCGCCATCGCGGCGATATCGGCCGTGCCGGTCTCAATCTGTTTTTTGTTCTCGTTGGAAAGGGTGGAAACCTTCCGCATCGCCTCGCCCACCTGCTTGGCGATAACAGCCTGCGCGTCCGTTTCCCCCTTTATCTCGAAGAGCTGCTCGGAGATGTTGTTAACCGCTTTGATGATTTGGTCGGCGGCGACGGTCTGTTCTTTGGTGCCACCGAGCACCTGTTGAGCCACATCGCTCAATTCGGAAATGGCGCGGGCAATCAGCTCTATACTGGCGGACTGCTCTTTGGTGGAGCGGGCTATCTGCCCCGAAGCGAATTTCACCTGTTTCACGTGATCCATTACCTCTCCGGCGTCCTTTTCCAGCTTGGCGGAGTTTTCCTTGATTTCCTCCGATTGCTCCAGCACGTCGCTCATTGCCTTGCTTACCTGCTGCGACGCGGACTGCTGCTCGCGCGTGGCGGTGACGATGGCATTCACCAGCAACACGGTTTTCTCCACGCCAAGCACGATGGTCTTGAGCGCCTCGCCGGAGTTCTGGGCCAGCAACGCCCCCTGCTCCACCTCCGCGGTGCCGCGATTCATGGCGTTCACCGCCACGGCGCTTTCCTTCTGCACACCTTTGATTAGACCCGCAATTTCTTTGGTGGCCATACCGCTCCGTTCGGCCAGTTTGCGGATCTCTTCAGCCACCACGGCAAACCCCCTGCCGTGTTCGCCCGCGCGGGCCGCTTCGATGGCCGCGTTGAGCGCCAACAAATTGGTCTGTTCGGCGATACCGTCGATGACAACGATAATATTGCCGATAGAATCGGCATGACCGCTCAGCCCCTTAATCACGCGGGAGGCATCTTCCACCAAACGGCGTATTCGCTCCATCGCCGCGATTGCTTCGTTCAGCGCCTTGGTGCCGTTGGCCGCGTCTTCGGCGGTGCGGCGGGAAAAATTTCCCGCCTCGCCCGAATTCGCCGCCACCTCCCGTATGTTGGCGGCCAGTTGCTCCACCGAGGCAAACACCTGATCCGAAGCGGTAGCGATGGAATCGGCGCGTTTGGAAAAATTCCGCACGGCCCCATAAAGCCCGGTTACGCGTTCGGCGTCGGCGTCAGCCAGCTTGGCTATTTCATCGGCGCTGCCGGTGACTTCCAAAATGGAAATAGCGGTCTGCTCAATGCTGGCCGACGCATCATCAACCGATTTTGCCATTTTCACGGCTACCGTCTCCGCCTGTTTTATCGATACCCCCATTTCTTCGATTGAAGAAGAGACCGCTTCAGACGATTCAGCCAACTTATTCGTCCGCGACTGAATATGAAAAGTCGTTTTAGCCATGCTTTCCACGGCGGTCGAGGTTTCGGTGACCGAAACATTTACCGCGTCAATGTTCAATTTCATCGTGGCGGTTTGACCGGTGAGGTTCATGGTGCCGCCCGCCACTTGCTCAGCCCCCTCTTTCACCTGCCCGATCAATTCGCGCAGGTTCCCACTCATCCCGTTGAGCGCATGGCCGAGATTGCCCACCTCGTCATCCGTGACAACGGTGACGCCGCCGGTGATGTCGCCATCCGATATTCGCTTTGCCAATTCCACCGAGTCCCGCAACGGCTGCACAAAGTTTGTGCGCACCACCAATATCAACACCACACAAAGTATAATCGAGGCGAGAAAAAAGATGATCTGGATAGTTTCCAGAATGAGGGTTTTGCGCCCAAAGAGCGCCTCCAACCGATCGTTCAATTTTTCCAGGTCCCGCAAAATCAGCGGATTCATTTTTTTGATTTCCGTCTGACTTGCGCTTACGAGGCCGCCATGACTGACGGCGCTTTCAACATGGCCGCGAAGGTCGCTCCATACCCGTTGCACCTCGGCGATGCGCGCGGCGCTGACGGGATCGTGTGCGCCCGCCTTTAGCGCGCTGAGGTTCCGTTCAAAACGTTCGGCGTCGCTTCGCAGTTCGGCGGCCGGGCTATCCCCTACGATTACCAAACCTATTTCTTTGGGTATTTTATCGCCCAGCCCATGAACCTCCTGGAAGTTTTCCGGTTTCTGTGTGCGGATGGGGGTTTGATTCAACTTATCGACTTCATCCTGCAACCGCTCGCCAAACTGTTTCACATATAACATCGTGGCCGCGATAGAGGGGCCGGAGGCCAAAATATTGTGGATATCCCCCCCATACTTTTGCCATGCGGCATCGATGGCTTCCAGCGTTTCACGCGCCTCGGAATCGGTTACTTTCGGGATGCCATGACCGCCGTCCCCTCTCATGAGACCGGCGTGGTGGCTTTCAAACCGGTCCAAGGCTTCTTCAAGCGGTTTCTGGGTGGCATCACCATGGGCGACTTCAAAAGCCTCTTTGGCAATCTCTTGGGTAAGGGTGATCTGCTTGCTAACGATGTTGCGGTCATTGGAATCGTCTTTTTGCATGCTGACGATGATGAAGGTGGATAACGCCATAAAGGCAATAAACAAAATAAAGCTGGCAAAGGCAGCGACCAGTTTTGACTGGACGCTTTTCAGCTCAAACATCAGTAGTGATCTCCCATTGCCCCGGCAAAATGCCAGAACGGCGGCGGCCAGCCCCGCACCTTCCCCCCTAAGGGGATGCTCCCCCCGGATTGACATTTCATTCCGGGACGCCGTTTCCAGATGAGATTACAACTATTGAGCGGGGGTGTAAAGCCGTGAAAAACAGCGCGATGATTAAAATCATTGCGGGAAGTGCCGGGTTTGGTATCATTGCCGCCATTATGGGTATTTTAGAGCAGCACTACGGTCTGATTGTTTTTTTCCATATCGCCTCGGCGGACATCTTCGCCTTCACGCTGGTGGTCATGCAATACGCGGTATCGCCCGCGATGGCGAAAATGCCAGCGGGGCCGGAAAAAGACGCCGCGGTCAAATTCCTGCACTCTCGCTGGCATCCGGTGGTGGATGCGGCGATCATCACTTTGAGCGTCACCGGGTTCCTTATACTTCTTTTGCGGTGGCGGGTTATCGGGGCCACGTTCACGCTTCATTGGAAGACCTCGTTCGGCTTCGTCGCCCTTCTATGCGCTGGCTTGTTGCACTTCTACTTTAGAGGCTATAAAGCGCGGCTTAAGGGCGCGGGACAAACAGAACGGCTGCAAAAAATCAACCGGATAACCGGCTATATGGAGAAAACAGCTTTAATCACCGGCGTCCTTGCCTACCTCGCCGGCGTTTCCTTCAACCACTCCCCTTTCTAGTTTACTTAATTCTCCACCTGAACGCATCCTTGCTATGGCTTCATGCCGCTTGGTATCATTTACTCACATGAAGGGACGAATCGAAGGATGCGGCGGGTTCACCATGATGGAAATTATCATGGGTATCGTTATCATTGGCATACTCGCCGTGACGGTGGTTCCCCGCGTCAACCTCATCGGCGGATCCGCCCCGATAGCGGCCGATGTAATCGCCAGTGACATCCACGTGACGCAACAAGAGGCGATAAGCCGTGAAACCCCGCTGTCCATTTCTTTCACGTCGGGAAACGCCACCTACAAATATGCCGCCGATGCCGTGGGAAATGGCGAAACGCGCAACTTGGCGGAACTGGGACCGAATACCTCCATCACACAAGGCCAGGCGGTAACCTTCAACAGTTTGGGTGAACCGGCCGGGCTTGCGGCCCCCCTTGCCATCATGGTTACGGACGGCGCGGCAATAAAAACCATCATGGTGGAGCCATATACCGGCGCGGTAACCACGCAATGAACCAAAAGGGAATCACGCTCCTTGAACTCATCGTGGTAATCGTGGTGTTGGGAATATCGCTCCCTATTCTGCTGATGCCCTTTATGGGGGCATCAAAGGGAATTGGGCAATCGGCGGAACTCCCCTCGCTCAGCGCCGCAGCCCGCTATTGCATGGAAAAGGAGATCATCACCGTCCTGCCCAATCCCTCGGCTTGGCCGAAAGCGCTCACCGGGGATTACCAAACCACCTGCACCGATCCCAACAACCCGTCGTTTACCACTACGCTCACCGGCTTTTTCTATGATGCGGCGCTGGCGGCGCGCACCGATGGAACGCTTAACAACCTGCCGCCACCCGCTGGAAAGGACACGTACCTCGTACTCACCGTAATCACCACCAACCCGGCAACGGGCCAAAGCGTGACACTGCAAACCCTTAAAGCGAAGGCGCTATAACGCCATGCGGACGGACCAACACGGTTTTACGCTGGTTGAACTGGTTACGGTAATCGTCATCGTTGGCATCATGGGGGGCCTGACATTCGCCTTTCTATCCAGCGCCGCGAATACCTACCGCCTCGCCGTCAGCCAGCAAGCGCTGCACGGCAAAGCGTGGGTGGCGGTGGAACGGATGATGCGCGAGGTGCAATCGGCGGTTCCTCCCCAAACGATCCCCCCCGCTCCGCCGCGCCCCACCCCCGTAACGCTCCCGGTTGCGGGCAGCATTGGCGGCACGCTCGCCTTTGACGACATTAATAAAACCGATCCCGTCATATGCGCGAAGTGCGTGGACAAATCGACGGCCATCACCTACAGTCTCGCGGGGAACCAGTTGATACGCACCGGCAATGTTTCAGGCGCGCACCCCATCGCCTCCGGCGTCACCGCTTTCACGGTACGGCACGATGGTAACGGCGTGGTATCGGTTCAACTCACATTGGCCGATAGCTCCGGCGCGGTTACCCTTTCCGGCGCGGCCGTCCCCTTTATGAGGGTAAACCCAAACTACATTCCGCGCGGAACCATCCAATGAAATCCGCGCTCGGCAACACAAGGGGAATCACGCTGATAGCCGTTGTCTTCCTGCTGGTCTTTTTAGGCGGACTCGGCATCGCCATCTCGCGGCTTGCCCAAAACACGGCGCTCACCGCCGACAACGAACTGGCGGCGCAAGAAGCGTTCTACGGCGCCTATGCCGGGGTGGAATGGGGACTGCGCCAACGGGTGGAAGCTCCCCTTAACACCCCATTTGCCTCCCTCGCGGCCGATTTCACGGCGGGAACCCCCTTGCCGGGAGGCATCTCTTTTACAACGGCCTATACGCGCGCGAATGACACGCTCGCCGCCGCATCGACCGTGAGGGGCTGTACGCGTTCTTTGGAAGTCACCGGTTTCTGCTGCTCCGTGACAAACCTCTACGGCTATGGATGGTGCTGTCCCGTAACCTGCGGCCATAGCAGTCCACAAAATCTCTTCTCGCTGGCCGGTGGCGGCAACGGCATGGCGGCAAATCAGCCCATCACCTTTGTGCCGCCGCAAGCGGCAAACGCGGCGGGGGCCGGTCTCGTTCTCGCTGGCTCCCAAACATACGGCGGAGCCGGCAACACCCTCCCCCCCGTTGGAACCACCCCGGCATTTATCAACATCACCGGCGATCTGGCGTTGAACGCAAATGCGCAAATGACGATTAACGGCCCAGCCGGAGCAAACAAACTCACCGTGTATATTGGCGGCAACATGACGCTCGGCGATGCCGCCGCTATCAGCATCAACGGCAATGTCCAGTTCGTGATAACCGGCTCGCTTACGCTGGTTCAAAATAGCGGGCTGTTGCTCAATCCAAACGCTGATTTGGTGGTGCAAGCCGGCGGCGTAACGCTGGACAATAACACCGCGCTCAATGGTGGACCGGGCAACGGCGGCGGCTCCGCCAATGCCATCATCATGAGCGTGGGAGACGTTCAGTTAGGAACGGGCGTTTTGCTCCAAGGAGGAATTTATGCGATGGGAAACGTCGTGGCTGGACAAAACGATATAATTGCCGGGGCGATTGCCGCCGGTGGCAACATCACTGTCGGTGTGAATACTGCCCTAACCCCCAGTCCAGCCGCCGCGTCGCAGGCGCTCGCCGCCATCAGCCCCTGCTAACGGGACATTGACAAAACAGTCATAAGCATCACAAAAGCGGCGCGGTTATCTATGCGTGTCGATGACTTTTTGGATGACGGCCTTGTTACGGAATCCAACCAGCATCTCCCTTACTTCCCCATTTTTCAAAAATAACATCGTCGGCATGCCGCGCACGCCATATTTGGTGGCGGTTTTCGGATTATCTTCAACCTTGAGTTTTCCTATGCGCACACTCGCGCCATTTTCCACGGCAAGCTGCTCAAGAACCGGAGCAAGCGCCCGGCAGGGGGCGCACTCCTCTCCCCAAAAATCGACAAGGGTAAGGGTGGAGGAGCGTTCCACCTGCTCATTAAAATTAATGTCGGTAAACTGTTCCATCATTACCTCCTTCATCGAACATTTTACAACTTGACATATACGGTGGTGCCCGCCGGGCCCGGTTCCACGCGGAGCGAGCCTTTGTGTGCTTTTATGATGTCGTGACAAAGCGGAAGCCCCAATCCGGTGCCAATTTCACCCGCAGTGCCGATCCCGGTAGTCTTCAAGTCGTGTCTGAAGAGATGCGGCATAATATCCGGCGGGATACCGCCACCAGTATCCCGTACCGCAATCGTGCGGTTATCCGACAAAAACAGTGAAATGGCGCCCCCGGGCGGCGTGAACTTGATGGCATTGCCGATAAGATTAAGCAACACCTGACCGATAAGCACACTATCCCCGGTGAGTGTCGCCCCGGCGGGGATCTCATTCCGTATGGCAATCCCTTTGGAAGTGGCGAGATACTGCAGTTTCATAATCGTATCGGCCACCAGCGTTGACACGGCGAACGGGTTCACATTGAGCCGAATTTCCGCCGACTGCAGCCGGTCGGCGTTCAGGAGCGACTCAATGGTGTGCAGCAGACCGTTGGCGCTATTGTAAGAATACTTGGCATACTCGCGCAACTCATCGGGCGACAAGGATGGATTTTGCGAAAGCTTCGTAAAACCCAGAATGGCGGTGAGGGGTCCTTTCAGATCGTGGGAAACAAGAGTGATGTATTTATCCTTCAGGCGGGTGGCTTGCTCAGCTTTGTCGCGCGCCGCCGTCAATTCGCGGTTCAATAAAAAATCCCGCCGGTAGACTTGTTCCATTAGGCGGCAGCCAATACTTCCCACGATGGCGGAGGAAACAAGATAAAGCGCCATGGTCAATTCAACGACCATTGGGAAGCCGGAAGTCAATAGTTTTGCCAATGCGGCAGCCGTCAATACCAAAGCAGTCGCGGCATGCCACCACATCCTCGGCCGAAGGATGTACGCTGAAAAAAGCATCACAAGCGCGAGCGCCCCAAAATAGAGATGGCGGTCCGGCGAACGGGAAAACATGATAATCGCAAGAAGCAATAAATTGGATAACAAACTGGCCGCGGCCAGTGCCGGTTGGTGAAAGCGCTCGTAATTTTTCCAATACGAAAAGGCGATTAAAATCCCTAATAACGCGGGCGCCACGGCAAGGCGGATAATGCCGGAGACGAAAAACGCATCGGAAACGACGTAGAAATCCAAAAAGTAGAAAAGTGCGAACATCACCGCCATGATCGCAAGCCCCCACCGGTACATAGGGATGGTTTTCCGGTTATAGTCGAGCCGGAACTCCTCTTCAAGCAAATGGCGGGTTTCTTCCGTTAGTGTCATTGCTATTTAGCCGGTTTTTCCCTCATACCCTATCCGCACTTAAACCGTGGAGCAAAAAAAGGCGCGGCAAACAGACATCCACCGCGCCTTTTGGCGTAATCAGCTGCACTTGCTGTAGCCGCAGCCACGGCAGGTCATGCACCCTTCGGCGTATTCCAGAGAGCCGCCGCAGTCGGGGCAGGCCCCGATGCTGATGCTGGCGTCCACCCCTTCGGCGCCATTGCCGTTGCCCTTGCCGCTGTCGTACCCCTTCTTCGGGTTGTTGCCCGAAAAATCCTTGCGGACGAAACGGCCAAGGGCCTTGCCTATAGCGTCGGCGCAGGAGAGTATCTTGCCGCCGCCGCTTTCCCACGCCGGCTGGTGGCAGGAAACGCCGATGAGCTGCTTATGCAATTCGTTCGCATCTATGCCGGAACGCATGGCAAGCGACACGAGACGGCCGATGGATTCGGTCTGCGATGCGGCGCAACCGCCGGCTTTGCCGATCTGCACGAACATCTCGAAGGGGCTTCCCTCTTCGTCCGCGTTGATGGTGATGTATATCTTGCCGCAACCGGTGGTGAGCCGCTGCGTGCTGCCAGATACCACCGCCGGGCGCGGTTTCGGCTGTAATTTTATATGGATGGTCTGCATTTCGGGATCGGCGGATTTCGCCTCTTCCTTCTTCGCGCCCGTCTTGCCCGTGGAAAGCACCTGCCCTTCGCGCGAGCCATCGCGATAGATGGTCACCCCTTTGCAACCGAGGTTGTAAGAAAGCATGTAGGCCTCGCGCACATCGGCCTCCGTAGCGCCGCTGTTGAAATTCACGGTCTTGGAAACCGCGTTATCGGTGTGTTTCTGGAACGCGGCCTGCATCCGGATATGCCACTCCGGCGTAATCTCGTGCGATGTGACAAACGCCTCCTGCACGTTCAGCGGCACTTCGGAAATGCCATGAACCGTTCCCTTGAGAGCGATATTCTGCATCAGATCCTTTGAGTAAAAGCCCCGCTCTTTGGCCGCCTCTTCAAACAGCGGGTGAACTTCGATCAGCTTGTCGTTATCCATCACGGTGCGGATGTACGACACCGCGAAGAGCGGTTCGATACCGGAGCTGACCGCCGAGATGATGGAAATGGTGCCGGTCGGCGCAATCGTGGTGGTGGTGGCATTGCGCATTTTTGGAGAGCCTTTTTTATCCCAGGCGCTGCCGGTGAAATTGGGGAACGCGCCGCGGATTTCGGCCAGATGCTGCGAAGCTTTTTTGGATTCGGTATCGATGAAGTGCATCACCTTTTCACCCAAGTCCACCGCCTGCTGGCTGTTGTATGGTATGCCGAGCATAATCAACATATCGGCCCACCCCATGACGCCGAGGCCGATCTTGCGGTTGGCCTTGGTCATTTGCTCGATTTTGGCTATCGGATAACGGTTCATGTCGATAACGTTATCGAGGAAGTGCACAGCGGTGTGCGTAATACGCTCCAGACCGCGCCAGTCGATATCGCCATCCTTCACGAATTTGGTAAGATTGATCGAGCCGAGGTTGCACGACTCGTGCGGCAGCAACGGCTGTTCGCCACAGGGATTGGTGCTTTCCATCTGGCCGATATGCGGGGTGGGATTATCCTTGTTGATCCGGTCGATGAAAATGATGCCCGGATCGCCGTTCAGCCAGGCAAACTTCACCATCGCGTCCATCACTTCTTTGGCGCGCATCTTGCCGGCGGGCATCTTGCGGTATGGATCGATCAAATCGTACTCGCCATCTTCCAAAAGCGCGTTCATGAACTGATCGGTGATGGCGACGGAGATGTTAAAGTTGGTAAATGAAACATGATCCGCCTTGCAGGCGATGAAATCCATGATATCCGGATGGTCAACGCGGAGAATTCCCATATTGGCCCCGCGGCGCGTGCCCCCCTGCTTCACCGATTCGGTGGCGGCGTCGAAGACCTTCATGAAAGAGACCGGGCCG
>JAHFEK010000003.1:45646-53369 GCA_023248495.1 Nitrospinales bacterium | reverse complement strand
ACACCGCTGGTGCTTTTCACCCGGCTCCCTTTGGGGCGCAGGCGCGAAAAGTTGAAACCGGTGCCGCCGCCGCTTTTGTGGATCATCGCGGTATCTTTCACCGTCTCGAAGATGGAATCCATTGAGTCCTCAATCGGGAGCACGAAACAAGCGGACAACTGCTGCAACTCGCGGCCGGCGTTCATGAGCGTGGGGGAATTCGGCATGAACTCCAGCTGCGCCATCGCCTGATAAAATTCTTCTTCAACCTCGGATATATCAATATCAGGCTGGTAAAAGGCGTCGGCTTGGCAAATATTCCGGGCAACCCGGCGGAAAAGCTGCGAAGGGGATTCAATTACTTTCCCGTCTTCGTTCTTTGTCAGATAACGCCGCTCAAGTACTTTAATCGCGTTTTCCGTCAACGCCGTCTTTTCGTCCCTTGCGATGACTTTCGAGTTGGCTCGGCCTTTGATAGTCTTAGCATCCCCCATGTCAAATTACCCCCAGAACTCAAAATTAAATAAAAAATAAACCCCTTGCCTGATAATAAAACAAACTATATGTAGTGTGCGATTTAGTTATAACCCCCATATATTGTGGCGTCAACAGAAAAAAAGGCTTTTTAGGGGTTTGATGGAAAATTACCCCTTGAGGGTTAGGCGAACTATATAATAGAAGTGCTCTAACTTTGGAAGTTTATATTATATTTCAATATGATATAACATTTTAAACAGAGAAGTGTTATGCGCTTTTGCATAAGTTTGGATAAAATTACAGATTTAGTACCCATAACGGCCTAAGGCGTCGCCGGAGCCTGCTTTTTTTCCACCAAAAGCGCGTTTACCCGCATCCCTTTATACGCGTTAAACTTGCGCTCCCATTCTTCATAGCCAGGATAGATGAGGCGGAGGTTGTGGTTACCTTCTTTGATCGGCAATTCAAGTGGAGTGCTGCCGGCGTAATAGCCATCCACCACCACTTCCGCGTTTCCGGGCTTGCTTTGAAACATCACGTAAACCTGACCTGGAGTTTTGGGTTTTTCCAATCCGGTATTTTTTTCCGGTGTTCCCTGTTTTGGGAGCAATACTACTTTAGGTTCGGAAACGATCAGTGGCGCGCCAGGCTTGGCCTCCCGTACAGCCTTGCTCTCTTCCGGCTTCACCGGGGCCTTTGTCTTCTTCGGAGCATGTCCCCCTACCGGTTGAACCGCCGCTTCACCATGACTGGCGGGGGCGGCGACTTTCCTCTTTGATTTTTTTTCCGCCTTCTTGGCCACTTTTTTCGCGGTTTTTTTTTGTGTCGGCGTGGCGGGTTCTTTCAGATCCTCCACCGAGGGCGAAACAACCGACAGCACCCGGCCATCGGCATACGCGATACCGCTCCAGATCAGCGCCGCCAGCAAAACCGTACCGATTGTTTTATCCATCCGTGATTTCCTTAAAACGGGGAAGTCCCCTGTATCAGGCCTTGTATTTCCTGGGTCATCTGCACCTCGAAACTCACGGTGGAGATCACTTGCGGACTCTTGGTGTCAATAAGGCGCGCGTTGATAATCACCGATTGCTCGGTGGCCACGTAGGTTCCCGCCAACACGGCGCGTGCGTTGGAATTGCCGGAAAGTTCCGCCACGTCGCGGGTTAGAATCAATTCACCCACATCCTTTTTCATGAAAAGATCCTGCGCGCGGCGCACTTCCAGCACCTTGAATCCCTGCTTGTTCAATTCATCTATCAACCGTTCAGCCATCATCCGGCCAAAGACGGATGTTTTGCCAAGGTCGTTGAGATCCACAAAGGTAGTGACAATCACCGGCGCGGCCATAATGTCGCGTTTCAGGAGATTGCGGTTTAACTCGGTGGCAATGTAGAGAGTGCCAAACCGGTCCTCACGTTCCGAGGTCATAATATTTTTAGGAGGCGGCATACGCATGCTGCATCCGGTGGCGAGCACCGCCAACACCGCCGCGGCGATCAGCTTCTTTTTCATTTCCGCGCCACCCCTTCCACGTAATTATTGTAACCAACCCGCTCGTAGGGCTCCTCGAACAACCGTTTCATAAATGGATCGTCACGGTGAAAGTTCATCTGGAACATTCCCACCGACACCACCCGCCGCGATTCCGGCAACACCAGGCGCGCATGGACGATAACGGTATCGCCCGCCGTGGTATAGGTTCCTAAAACCACGCCATCGGCGGCGGCCCCCGCCGTCAGCTCATCCGGCTCGCGGGTGAGCGCATGTTCACCCACATTGGGTTGCAACATAAACTCCTTCGCTGTGCGTTCCTCCACAATGTTGTAGCCGCGGCGGGCCATCCGGTCCATAACTCCCTCGGAAAGAAGCCGCCCAAATGTATTGGTGCGGTTCAGCTTGTCCAAATCCACAAACGAAGCGACCGCCACGGTTTGCCCCGGTTTCCCGCGGGTCATGTTGCGGGCAATCTCGCGGGTAAGCCGGTCAATTTTCAGCGCGAGCGTTTTGGGGGCGGCATCGGTCTCATCAACCGCCAGTTCGCGTATTTCCATGGTGCTTTGCGGCGCTTCGCCATCCGCCCCAGCCTCTTCTTCGCCATGCATCAGTGCGGCGGTATAGGGATCGTCATCGGTGCGGAAATCGGCGGTGGCAACCGACACGATACGTGTGTTGGATGCATCCAGCAGGCGAGCGTGAACGGTAATCACGCTTCCCGCCACTTCGTAAGTCCCCGCCACCACCGCGTCGGGCTTGTAGGGGGCCGCCATCTCCTCCAGCTTGCGGGTAAGGGCAAATTCGCCGTTGTTATCCACAATGTTTACGTCCTTCCCCATCCGCAATTCGAACACGCGGTATCCCATGGTATGGAGTTTATAGACGAGCTGCTCGGAAACCTGCCTGCCAAAACGGCTCCCCCCCTTCAGGTGTCCCAGATCGACAAACGTGGTGACCACCACGGTGTGGGTGCTGAGATCATAGTTCTGCAAATTACTGGAAAGCTGGCTGGCCAGAGATACAATTTTGTTATTGAAGTTATCCGGGCTAAAAGAAACAGAAGCGGATCCTGTGGCCGTAGCGGTTGTGGCGCTTTTTTCCACCGGCTCTTGCTTGTCGGCGTTGCTGAACATGCCTTTGACCGACTGGCAGCCCGCGCCTAAAACCAGCGCTATTAACACGGCGTTGGCGATCTTCATATTCACTTTTTTCATATTTCCTGCCCTAATCATCCCTTTGGCGCCCGCTACATGCGGATTGCGCACAAGTATAATTTCGGCAACTGGCGAAAATTACTTAAGTCTTTATTTTTGCCCCGTTTCCGAAAATGAAAGTGATGAACGAATCCCTATCGCATAGCTTTTCAGACGGAGGAAACCGGGTATAATTGCTTTTCAGTTCAGGCGGGTGTCGAGGGAGTCGCGCAGGGCCTCGCCCAGCAGGTTATACCCCAAAACCGTCACCAGGATGGCAAGGCCGGGGAATACCGACAGCCACCAGGCGAATTCGATATAGTTTTTACCTTCGGTGAGGATGCTGCCCCAGCTTGGCGTAGGGGGCTGTACGCCGATCCCCAGAAATGAGAGCATCGATTCGGTCAAAATGGCCCCCGCCACCCCCAAGGTGGCCGAGACCAGCACCGGGGCCATCGCGTTCGGCAAAATATGGCGGAAGATGATCCGGTTATCGCGTTGGCCGATGGAGCGCGCCGCCACCACGAAATCCTGCTCTTTGAGGGAAAGGAATTCGGCCCGCACCAGCCGGGCCACGCTCATCCAGCCGGTGACGCCGATGACAATCATCACGTTGATAATATCCGGTTCAAGAAAAGCGATCACGGCGAGGATAAGAAAAAACGTGGGGATGGTGAGCATCACATCGACGAAGCGCATAACCGCTTCGTCCACGGCGCCGCCGTAATAGCCCGCAACCGCCCCCAGCACCACGCCAATCACCGTGGCGATGCCGATAGCAATGAAACCAACCATCAGCGAAATTCGGGCGCCAAATATCATCCGGGATAACACATCGCGCCCCAACTCATCGGTGCCAAGCCAGTGGGCGGCGTTGGGCGCGGCGAGGATATTAGTGGTATCCAAATGAGAGGGGTCGTGCGGAGCCAGCAACGGCGCGGCCAGCGCCACCGTAAAAAGGAATACCACGATCACCAGCCCCGCCATGCCAAAGGTGTTTTTGAGCAGCCGCCGGAATACGACGCTCCAATACCCTCCTTTTTTTTGTTCACTCATAGCGTATCCTCGGATCGACCAGCGCATAACAGAAATCCGCCAGCATGTTGCCCGCCAGCGTCAGCCCCGCGCCAATAATCAAGATGCCCATCACAAGCGGATAATCGCGCATCATCACCGATTCATAAAATAGCTGCCCCATGCCGGGAATGGCGAAGATCGTCTCGAATATCACCGAACCGCCGATCAGTCCCGGCAGGCTCAGGCCGAGAATGGTGACTATCGGCAATAACGCATTTCGCAGCGCGTGATGGTAAATAACGCTGTTTTCATCGCATCCCTTGGCCTTGGCGGTGGTTATGTAATCCATCCGCACCACCTCCAGCATACTCTGGCGGACGAACCGCGAAAGATAGGCAAGCGAGGTGAGCGAGGAAATAAGCACCGGCAACGCCAAATGGCGCGCGTAATCCCACGCCTGTCCCAGCGGGGAAAACATCTGGTAATCGAGCGACCGGATACCGGATACCGGCAACCACCCGAGTTGAATGCCAAATAACATCATGAGGAGCAGCGCCAGCCAAAAGGCGGGCATGGAGAACGTGAAAAAGACGAAAAAGGAACTCCACCGGTCAAACGCGCTTCCCCGGCGGGCGGCGCTCATCACCCCCAGCGGTATGGCGATGATAAAGATAACCGCCATCGACGCCGCATTAATCAAGATGGTTATCGGCAGGCGCTCCTTTATTTTATCCAGCACGGGGCGGCTGTCGGCGGAAAAGGAATTGCCGAAATCAAGGACGGCGAACCGCTTGAACCAAAGCCAATACTGCTCGTGCAACGGCCTGTCGAGATGGTACATTTCGCGCAGCTTCTGCTTGGACTGCGCGGAAATCTTCGGGTTGAGTTCGATCATCCGGTCAGTCGGCTCGCCCGGCGCCAGATGGATGACCAAAAAGGTGATGAGCGTGATCCCCAGCAAGGTGGGAACCAGCGTAAACAGCTTACGGATAAAGTAAGAGGTCATTGGATCTGCCGGCGCATCCTTCCCATGAATCGGTTGGCGGTCAATGTAAAATATTGGCCCAGATAAAATAACCTATCGCCATAAAAGCGAGAATGGCCAAGAGGATAAACGGGCCGGGCTGGGAAATAACGGAGTTTTTCAGCACAATGCCCCCAACGCCGTAAACCAGCCCGATCGCCCCATAGGTGGCCAGCGTGGCGCCGAGTTCACGGGTTTTCGGAATGGCAATCAGCAACAGCAGCAATCCCAGCGCCCCTAACACAACCGGATTTTGAATCAGCAGCATATATTGGCGGGTCTGGAAAAACTGCATCAGGGCGGCAAAATCAAACGTATTGAGAAACGAATTTAAGTTAAAACCTTCCATATCCAACAATTCTCCTTATGACGGGATTTATCCTAACATGTCCGATTTTAAAAGTGTATAATTCCCCTCTTAGGAAAAGTGGAAAATCATGTCTGAATATAAAGTAAAACTGGAAGTCTTCGAAGGTCCCCTGGATCTTCTGCTCCACCTCATCAAGGAGGAGGAGCTGAACATATACGATATCCCCATCTTCCGCATCACCCAACAGTACTTCGAGTACATGGAGATGATGAAGCAGCTTAATATGGACATCGCCGGGGAATTCCTGGTGATGGCCGCCACCCTGATCTATATCAAATCGCGCATGCTGCTTCCCTCCCCCCCCGCCCTGGAAAACCCGGATGACGAATCGGGCGTGGACCCCCGCGAGGAACTGGTGCGCAAGCTGGTTGAATACAAGAAATATAAAGAAGTGGCCACTTCATTGCGTGAACGTGAACTGCATCAATCAAGCAGCTTTACCCGCGGCACCGTGATGGAATTGAATCTTGAAGACCCGGACTATATGCGGGAAGTGTCGGTATTCCAGCTGTTGGGAGCCTTCCGCAAAATCCTGAAGAGCGTCGCCCTGCCCCATCTGTACGAAGTGACGCTGGAAGACATCTCCGTGACCGAACGGATGACCGAAATCATGGAACTGCTGGAACATAAACCGCGGCTTACTTTTGAGGAGGTTTTCGCGAAAACACGGTCGCGCATGGAGATCGTAGGCACGTTCCTTTCCGTGCTGGAGCTGATGAAACAACAGTTGATCCGGGCCATACAGGATGGGCCGCTGGGGCAGATATGGATTCACCGCATTGAGGATAACGAAGAAGCTGACATCGCCGAATCCGAAGCCGAGGAATCATGGGACTCGGAAACGCTTCCCAAACCGTCGGCGTACGCCTTTAGGGAAGAAGACCTTCCCGCGGCTAAAGAGGGGGAAACCGCGGATGACGCCACGCCGGAAACCGGGGAAGATGGCGGCGCCAACGCGGCGCTCAACGCCGTTGAAACGGCTCTGGCCGCTGAACTGGAAGAAACCGAATCCGGCGCCACGCCTGGCGGCCCGGACGAAAGAAAGGAGTAGCATTTGGAACGGGAAGCCGTTTTTAACGCGCTGGAGGCGATCCTTTTTGTCGCCGACGCGCCAGTGTCTCTGGAAGATTTCAGGAAAGTCCTTGAACATTTCAGCGCGGAAGAAATCCGGGAACTGCTGAAAGAACTCGATACGCGCTATGAGGGGCGCGGCATTCAGGTGGTCGAAATCGCCGAGGGTTTCCAGTTCCGCACCCGGCCGGAACTGGCCGATGTGGTGAAGCGTTTCCACAAGCTTAACTACAGTACAAAACTTTCACAGGCGGCGCTTGAGACCCTCTCAATTATCGCCTACCGCCAGCCGATCACCCGTCAGGAGATTGAGGATATCCGTGGCGTCGACTGCTCTGGTGTCATCAAGACGCTGCTGGACCGGAATATGCTTAAGCCGTTTGGACGCAAAAAAGTGGCCGGCAAACCGGTCACGTTCGGCACCACCAAAAAGTTTTTGGAATATTTCGGTCTGGTAAAGCTGACCGATCTCCCCACCCTGAAGGATCTTCCCGGCGATGAAGCGGCGGTGCTGCAGGAAGCGCTGCAATTCAATCCGCCCTCCGATGCCGCCGGCCACGAAGAGTTTGAAGGAGAACCGGAGCCGGCGGAAGAAGACTACGAAGCCATAATTGACGGCGAAGAAGCCGATGTTGACGAAACAAAAACGGCGGATACCATGGAAACCGTTTCCGATGAGGATTACGCCGATGGAAAAGATTAGACTGCAAAAAATCCTGGCTAATGCCGGGTTATTCTCCAGGCGCAAAGCCGAAGAGGCCATGACCGAAGGCCGCGTCACCGTAAACGGCGTGGTGGTGACCGAACTTGGCTCCAAAGCCGATCCAAATCAGGACGTCATCGCCTGCGATGGCGTGCGGATCGAGCCGCAGGGCAAATTCTACCTGATAATGAACAAACCGGCCGGAGTTATCACTTCCTGCGCCGACGACCGTGGACGCAAAACAGTCATCGACCTGGTTGCGGAAGAAATGGCAAAACGGGTGTTCCCCATCGGCCGCCTTGATTACAATACCACCGGGCTGCTCCTGCTCACCAACGACGGCGATTTTTCCCAAAAGCTCTCTCACCCTTCACATGGAGTGGTGAAAACCTATA
>JAHFEK010000003.1:0-45636 GCA_023248495.1 Nitrospinales bacterium | reverse complement strand
GGCGTGGTAACCCCCGAAACGATGAAAAAGATGCTTGGCGGCATAACCATCGAAGGTGAAAAATACCGGTTTCACGGCGTGCGAGTTGACCACGTCACCGGCAAAAACAGCGTGCTCATGGTGGAACTGACTGAGGGCAAAAATCTCATCATAAAGATTCTCTGCCAAGCGCTGGGACATCCGGTGGCAAAACTCTCTCGCGTGAGCTATGGCCCGCTGAAGCTGGGCACATTGGGATTAGGCGATTACCGCCATCTGGAAAGAGATGAGGTAAAAGCGCTGCTGGCTGCCGCCAAGGCGAAACCAAAACCGAGATTCATTCCGTCTGAACAGCGCAAATTTGCATCGGAACGCAAAGAGTCTTCCCGAAAAGATTTTGCGGGCCGCAATAGACCTTTCGCGCCGCCCCGCAGAGACGCCGCTGGTGGTGACAGACCTTTCGCGCCGCCCCGCAGGGATGCTGCTGGTGGTGACAGACCTTTCGCGCCACCACGTAGAGACGCCGCTGGTGGTGACAGACCTTTCGCACCGCCCCGCAGAGACGCCGCTGGCCGTGACAGACCTTTCGCGCCACCACGTAGAGACGCCGCTGGTGGTGACAGACCTTTCGCGCCGCCCCGCAGAGATGCCGCTGGGGGTGCCAGACCCTTCGCTCCACCCCGTAGAGATGCCAGCAGCAATGCCAGACCTTTTGAGGGTCGTGGGCCGGGAACGGATAGGAAACAGGCTAAACCTTTTTCGCCGAGATCTTCCGGCGCAAAGCGGCGGTAACGTAACCGATTTCTTCCAGCTTCAATAAGGCGGCGGCTCCCAGATACGCGGCAACCGCCAGTACCAGCATGGCGGTTAAGCCACCCACCGTATAGCCGCCGCCGAAGAAGCCGCCCCATGTCAGCCAAATCGCCGCCGCCATGACCAGCGATGCCACACTTATCCGCCCGAATGAGCGCCAGATACGCGGACCATCCAGCCCACCCAGCCGATTACGCAAAAGCCAGACAAGCCAAAACATGTTGATGGTGGAACTCAATGAAGTCGCCAAGGCCAACCCCCCGGCCTGCAATGGCTTCATTAGAATAAGATTGAAGATTATGTTGAGAACCATCGTTACGGCCGCAATTTTTACCGGGGTTTTGGTGTCCCCCATTGCGTAAAATGCCGAAACGAAAATCTTCACGCCGGAAAATCCCAAAAGCCCGACGCAGAAGAAGGCAAGCGTGAAAGCGGTCTGTTGCGTGGAAACATGGGTGAACGCGCCATGCTCGTAGATAAGCTGTACAATCGGCTCGCGCAGCACGAAAAGCCCCACCATCGACGGGACTATGAGGAACATCGTGGCCCGGTACGATTTCGATATGGTTTCTATCATCTGGCCGATTTCCCGCCTGCCGCTTTGCACCGACAGCGCGGGAAGCAGCGCGGTGCTCATCGCCACTCCAAAAACCCCCATCGGAAATTGCACCAGCCGCTGGGCATAGTAAAGGTACGAGACCGATCCTTCGCTCAGCAGCGAAGCGATCATCGTATCGACAAAAAGATTGATCTCGGCCACCGCGATACCAAATGTGGCGGGGATGGTTAGCAGGACGATCCGCTTAATCAGGTCATGCCCCGGTTCGAACACCCACTCAAAAACCCACCCCTCTTTAATTGCAAATGGTATCTGGATGGCAAGCTGCATGAAGCCCCCAACCAATACCCCCACCACCAGCGAATAGACCGGCAGGGAAAACGCATCGCGTAAAAATACGGCGGCGAGGATGATGGCAATGTTGAGCAACACCGGCGACGCGGCGGGCGAGGAAAAATGGTGCATGGTATTGAGCATTCCCATAAAGACCGCCGCCAATGATATTAAAACAAGGTAGGGAAACAGCAGACGGGTGAGATGCACCGTGAGCTGGAATTTCTCCGGGTCGCCGGTATATCCCACGGCGATCCCTTTAAGCAGCAACGGAGCGAAAATAATGGCGGTGACGGTAATGACGGTGAGGAAAATGCTCAGAGTTACCAGCAAATTGTTGGCAAAATGGAATGCCTTTTTCCGGTCATCGATAATCGTCTTGGCGAATAGCGGCACAAAGGCGGCCGAGAGCGCCCCTTCGGCGGTAAGCTGGCGCAACATATTGGGAATCCGGAAAGCGATAAAAAAGGCGTCGGCCATGGACTTTGTGCCGAAATAGTTCGCCACCACCATGTCACGCAAAAAACCGAAAACACGGCTCAAGAGGGTGAACAGCGCGACGGTGGAGGCGGCGCGGAATATCGAAGTTTTCGTCTTGTGCTCCACCACGTCCACGTCTTGCAACCCGCGGGCGGGTTCAATCCTCCACGGTCAATTCGGAGAACATTCCTTCCGTCAGTAACGGTGAAATGTTGGCTATGAGGTACTTCTTGATATCGCGCACATGCTGAAGCTGAAGTATTTTTTGAACATGCTTGCGGGCATCGTACAACGAAATGCCGCGGATGAACTTTTTCACTTTCGGAATGGAATGGGCTTCCATGGAGAGGGCTTCCACGTCCCCCATGCCGAGCAACAGATAGGCATAGAACGGATCGGCGCTCATTTTGCCGCAGATGCTCACGGCGACATTATTCTGGTTTGCGGCTTTAATAACCATATGCAACAGACGGATCACCGCCGGATTCAAAGGCTGATACAGGTGGGCCACCTTTTGGTTGCCCCGGTCGATCGCCAGCAGGTATTGGATAAGGTCATTCGTTCCGATGGAAAAAAAATCGACGTATTGCGCGAACTGTTCCGCCATAAGTGCCGCCGACGGGGTTTCGATCATCATCCCCACTTCGATGTCACGGTTGAAATTCACCTTTTCCTTTTCCAGCTCGCGCATTGCGCCCCCCAACAAACTCTGCGCCTTGCGAATCTCCTCAATACTGCTAACCATGGGAAACATGACTTTTAGCGGGCCGTACGCCGATGCGCGCAGGATAGCCCGTAATTGGGCGCGGAAAATGGCGGGATTGCGCAGGCAATACCGGATGGCCCGCAATCCCAACGCCGGGTTTTCCTCCGGCTCTTCCTTAAAGTCGGAGGGAACCTTGTCTCCCCCGAGGTCAAGCGTGCGGATAATGGCGGCGTGGGGCGAAATGTTTTCGGCCACCTTGCGGTAATCTTCGAACTGCTCATCCTCGTCCGGCAAGCGGTTATCGCGGACGAACAGAAATTCGGTGCGGTACAGCCCGATCCCCTCGGCGCCATGTTCCGCCACGACATGGATGTCCTGCGACGATTCAATATTCATCATAAGCTTCACGGCCTTGCCATCCAACGTGACGGCTGGCAACTTTGATTCTTTCTCCAACTCGCGGTCGTGATAGAAGAACAGTTGACGTTTGCGGTTATATATCTGGAACTGCTGGTCGGAGGGATTCACCAGCACCATGCCGGTAAGCGCATCCACAATGACGGGATCGCCGCTTTCCACCGCTTTGGTGATCTTCGGAATGCCGACCACCGCCGGTATCCACAATGATGAGGCGATGATCCCGGTATGCGACGTTTTCCCCCCGGTTTCGGTCACGAAGCCGAGCACGTATTTGCTGGACATCTGGGCCGTATCGAAAGGAGTCAGGTCGTGGGCAAATACCACCACCGGCTCGGCGAGGCTGCCGAGGTCTTCCTCCTCGCGTCCCATCAATTCATGCATCAATTTGTCCACCACCGTTTCGATATCGCGGACCCGTTCCTTGAAATGCGGATCGCGGATTTTCTCGAACCGCTGCGCCAGTTTTTCATAGGTGGTTTTTAGCGCCCATTCGGCGTTTATGAGTTCCCGTTCGATCGCGGCCTTCGTCTGATCAATGAGGGTGGGGTCATTCAGCAGTTGCAGATGCGGATGCAGGATGTCACGCAGATTGTTGGTGAGGTTCTTCACGCCAATCCCGATGGATTGAATCATTTTACCGCGCGTGGATTCCACCGCCGCCATGAAGCGTTCGGTTTCGCCCTTGATTTCCTCCCGCGCAATCTGCCGCTCCATCACGGAGAGGCGAAACCGGTTAAGCACATAGGCTTTGCCGATGGCGATGCCGGGCGAGGCGAGTATGCCCTTAAATATCTTCACCGCATAAGTTTAAAGCAGTTTGGCATCGTTGAGCAAGAAGCTGGTTAACGCTTCGTAAGCGGCGTCTTCGTCATTCCCATCGGTTTCCAGCCGCAGTTCGTCCCCCGGCATGGCCTCCAACATCAAAAGAGACATGATTTCTTTGGCATCCACGGGGGAACCGGCTCCACCCAAACGTACCGAGCATCGGAACCGGGCGGCTTCAGCCGCGAGGTGAAAAGCCAGCCGTGCATGCATCCCCCAACGGTTGGCCAACGGAACAATGCCGCTACGCATCCTTGGCGCGAAGAAAATCGGATGCGAGAAAAATGTTTTCCTTGCCGTAATCCCGCAACTTCCTCGCCATCGTCCCGATATCATGGGTTTTTTGCAGGCTGACCGCCTTTACCAATTGCGGCAGATTTACCCCGGCAATGATTTCCATACGCAGGTCGGCTTGCAAGGAGATGCAAATATTCGAGGGAGTTCCTCCGTACATATCGGTAAACACCAATACGCCATTGCCATCATCAGCTCCCCGGATAGCCTCTTTGACCATAGTACGCGCATCGCCCGGCGTGACGTTGTGATCGACCGCCACGGCATTCAGAGTGCCGCTCTGGCCGGTAATGAAGTTGGCGGCATTCATGAACTCGTGGGCCAAATTGCCGTGGGCGCAAATAACTATGCCAACCATTTATCCCCCTTTTAGACTCCCGTTGGAAACGGCCTAAACCCCGTCTTCAATGGATTTTATTATACCCATTATCGTGGTGGTGTCATGGGTTTCTTTTAGCAACGCGGCCAGCCGTGCTCCCTGCAATGTCAGGCGCGAAATCCGGGCCATTATTTTGAGATGCTCTCCCGCCTTCGCCCGTGGCGCGGCCAACAGGAAAAAGATATGAACCGGCTTGCCGTCCAACGCGCCAAATTCAATCCCGGGCGGCGAAAACGCCAACCCGGCCACAAAGGGTCCCTCCCACTTGATATGGGGAATGGCAATTCCTTCGCGAATCGCGGTGGAGGCTTGACTCTCGCGGGCGGTGAAGAGACGGTGGAGCCGCTCGGGCGAATCGCCACCGATAGGCGCCAAAGCCCGTGCCGCTTCGCGCAACGCCTCGTCCTTATTGGCGGCTCGCAACGAGGGGATTATCGCGCGGGCATCCAAAATACCCCAAAACAAATAACGATCCATCGAATCCCCGGATAAATACGGCGGCGGCGCGGTCAACCGCCGCCCATCAATCCGGAATTGAGGGAAATTATTCTTCCACCGCACCCAAGTCGGGGGCGATTTCCGTGCTGCGAACATGCGGATGCGCTTTGAGTTTCTCTTTGTATTTTTTGGCTTGCGCGGAGATTTTATCCATCACCTTATCGATGGATGCATACATATCCTCGGACTCTTCGACGCCATGGAACTCAACCCCGCCGCCGGTTACCGTCACTTCAGCCCTCTGGCGGAATTTGTCCACCGAAAGAGTGATGTTGGTGCGGATGTTGAAGTCGATGAACTTGTTAAGAACACCCGCTTTTTCCATCGCGTAGTCTTTCAAGGCGGGAGTAACCTCCACATGTTTGCCATGAATATGTATTTGCATCTTTAAACCCTCACTTTCCTTGTTAATAAATCCTTTTGCGTTTAGACGCCGGAGGCACTTTAAGTTCCTTCCGGTATTTAGTCACCGTGCGGCGGGCAATTTTAACATCCTGCATTTCCAGCATCTTCACGATCTTGTCATCCGTCGCCGGTTTCTTCGGATCCTCCTCCGTCACGATTTTCTTGATCATCTCCTTAACCCTGACGGAAGAGACCATATTACCCAGATAGCTGTCCACGCCGCTGTGGAAGAAAAACTTCAGCTCATAAATCCCCTGCGGCGTGTGTATGTACTTGTTGCGCGTAACGCGGCTGATGGTGGACTCGTGCATCCCGATATCCTCCGCCACATCCTTGAGCACCAACGGCTTGAGATACGACATGCCGTGATCTAAAAACCCGCGCTGGAATTTCACTATGCTCCGCCCTACTTTCAGCATGGTCTGCCGGCGCTGTTCGATACTCTTGATAAGCCACTCCGCCGCGCGGAATTTGCTCTCCACGAATTCCTTGGCCGATTCCTGCACCTGTTCCTTCCCTTTCAGGATGGTGCGGTAATACGGGCTGATCTTCAAACGCGGGACGCCGTCGTCATTAAGCAGCACATGGTAGTCGTCGTTCATCTTGACGAGGTAGAGATCCGGCTCGACGTAGTGAGCCTTCTCGGGATTGATGGTGCGGCCCGGCGCAGGATCGAGACCGCGGATGAACTCGATTGACTCCATCACGCGCTCCACGTCAACCCCCAGGTCGCGGGCTATCTTCGCATAATTACGCTCGCTCAGATTGCCCAGATGCCCCGCGATGATCTCACGGATTATCGGATCGTCCGGCTCCAACGCTTCGGCCTGGATCTGCAGGCATTCCTTCACGTCCGCCGCGCCGACTCCCGTCGGGTCAAACCGCTTGATAATGGCCAAAACTTCCGCGACTTCATCCAACGTGGCGCCCGACTCTTCCGCGATCTCCGTCAGCGGCGTTTTAAAAAAGCCGTCGTCATCGATATCAGCGACGATTAGCTGGCCGATTTCATTCTGTTTTGGCTGGACGATCGTGACATTGAGCTGCCAGAGCAAATGGTCGTAAAGCGATTCGCTTCCTTTAAGCGTGTTTTCCAGCGACGGGCGTTCCTGATATCCTTCACCGGTACCCCCATCATACGCTTCTTCCTGAAGGTAGGAGTCCCAATCTACTTCATCGGTTTGGGTTTTCTCCTGAACGACATCCTTCATGACGGCATCTTCCTGGAACTCGGTGCGCACGGGTTCTTCCGGGACTTCGGTCGCTTCGCGCACCGCTTCGGCATCCGCTTCCTGGGAATCGTCTTCAGTTGCCGCTTCTTCCAGAAACGGGTTTTCCTCGATCTCCTGCCGAATGGCGCTTATGAGTTCCATACGCGTCATGGGGAGCATCTTGATGGCCTGCTGCAGCGCCGGCGTCATAATAAGACGCTGCGAGAGCTTCATCTGAAGCCTTATATCCATGCCCATCAGCCCATCACCTCATTGAAAAATTCTTGCCCAGATAGAAGGTGCGCGCCTTGTCAGACGCGACGATCCAGTCTGGCGCGCCGCTTTCGATAATGCGCCCTTCATTGATGATATAGGCGCGGTCGACTATCTCCAGCGTTTCACGCACGTTGTGGTCGGTGATCAGTATTCCGATCCCCTTTTCCTTCAACTCTTTTATTATCCCTTGTATCTCAATCACCGCTATCGGATCAATCCCCGCGAACGGTTCATCCAGTAAAAAAAAGGATGGATTAATCGCCATCGTCCGGCTGATTTCCAACCGGCGCCGTTCGCCGCCGGAAAGGGACGCAGCGGAACTTTCGGCCAAATGTCCTATCTTCAAGTCCTCCAGCAGGCTGACAACCCGCTTCTCCCGCTCGTACCGGGAAAGCGGCATCATCTCCAGCACCGCCATTATATTTTCCTTTACCGTCAGTTTGCGAAAAATCGACGGCTCCTGCGCAAGATACCCGATCCCATGCCGCGACCTGCGGTACATCGGCATCAGCGTAATGTCCATATCATCTAAAAAAACCGTGCCTTCTTCAGGTCGGGTTAGCCCAACGATCATGTAAAAAGTGGTTGTCTTGCCGGCGCCGTTCGGCCCCAGCAAACCAACGACTTCGCCTTCGCGGATTTCAACGTCAACGCTGTTAACAACTTTACGGCCCCTGTAAGTCTTTACCAAACCCACAGCTTTCAAAATCCGCAAAATACCAATCTCCAATCGCCAGTCAAACTATAATGTAATTTCATGGCATTGCACCCTAAATGCCTATTTTATGGCCTGTTTCGGATTCGCCAGCTCTACGGAAGCCTTCTTTCCGCTACCCCCTTCGATTATTATACCCCCATTGTCATAGGAATAAACTATCCTTTCCCCGCTGATCTTGTTTTCTTTTTCAAAGACAATAGGGTTATCGGTGATAACCACTTTTTTGTCTTCATACGTAAGTTCGGCGCGTCCCCCTTCCAGGCGATGATCCCCTTTGGTCACCCTCACATTGCCGAAAGCGATAATTTTGGTAAAACTCTCCTTTTTATCGTCGCCATATACTTCCAGATGATCCGCCTTGAGCACCATGTTGTTGTGCCGGGCTTCAACGTTCCCGTCAAAAAGAATACGATTTTCACCGCTTTCGGTGCTCATCCGGTCGGCGCTAATTAACGTTTTTAGATCCAGCGGTTCCGCCCCGCACACTGCGGCCAACAGGACGATCCCAAAAAATAGGATATGGGGAATGCCTTTCATGCTTTATCCCTCCATCCTAAAATGTCGCCTGAACCGCGTTGAGAACCGTGAACATTTGCCGGTTGACATCAACCACCAATCCCCGGCCAGTAATCACCGCTTTCCGGCTTTCCAACCGCACTGCGTCGCCGGTGGATATCTGGCGCATTTTTTGGCTCCAATTGAGCGTTTGAGTTTGCAGGATGGCCGGCATTGCTCCGTTTGTTTTGACCAGCACGTCGCCGCTGAACGCGACATCGCTGGTGGCGTTTTGCACCACAGCGGCGCGGGATGACATATCCAAGCCCAGCCCCTTTTTCTTAGCGGGCAGGTAGCGCATATGCACCTCCGTCATTTCCTTCACATCATCCTTCATGGTGACCGCGTTAGCCGTGAGATTCCAGCGGTCTTCGTCCGCCGTTTTTTCGGACATCCTGAAGACCTTGATTCTGCCACGCACTCCCTCGCCGCCCCCCTCGTTGGAGATGCCAAACCGGTTCGTTTTGCCGGGACTCGGAAAAGCTGTTATGTAATACCCCCCCGCCACGATCATCCCAAAAATCGCGGCCAACAGCGCGAAACGAAGCGTCGCCAGCGATCGGTCAACCGCCAAGTAAATATTTCGGATTATCATGCGGGGCGCTTACCTCGACGGTACGTTCGTTTTGTCCGGTTATTTCCAACGTCACATTAATTATTCTGCCGGGAAGAGAATAACAGAATGACTTGGGCCATTCAACGATGCTAATCCCCTTTCCCCAATAGTCATCAAGCCCCAAAGCGGTGATATCCACCGCATTTTCCACGCGATAAAAGTCAAAATGATGTATTGGCGGCATCCCTTCGTATATATTCAAAATGGTGTAGGTTGGGCTTTTCACCGGCGCTTCGCCCCCCTTTCCCCTCAGGCCGCTCACCAACCCCCGGGTAAACGCGGTTTTGCCGGCCCCCAGCTCACCGGAAAGGCAAAGTATGTCCCCCACGCGAAGCCCGGCGGCCAATTCCCGCGCGAAAGAAACGGTCTCCTCTTCGGACCGGGTGATACGCCGCGCGGGAAACAGTGCCATCCCCGGATTATGCCGCAAAAAAACATTAACGCAAACAGATAACCCGCATTATGAGAGGGGAAAAGGCGGCCCACGATAAAATGCCTGTTTATGCGGCCACAAGGTTCTGATACATTCGTGGTTATGAAAATACTGGTATTGGGAGCGGGCGCGGTCGGCGGCTATTTTGGCGGCCGGTTATCGGCGGCTGGTCACGAAGTTTTTTTCACCGCGCGCGGGGAACATCTGAAGACGCTGCGGACCTCCGGCCTTTCAGTGCGGAGTTGCCAGGGAGACTTTCATGTCCGCCCCCAGGCGGCTGAACGGTTTGAGCCGATCACCGGCTTAGACCTTATTCTCATCTGCGTAAAACACAAAGATACCGCATATCTCTTGCCGGAACTGAAAGAGCAGGCCGGCGAAACAACCGCTGTCATCAGCCTGCAAAATGGCGCCGATAGCGAACGGTTTTTCATCGATGCCGCCGGGTCAAAAAAAGTTATCGGCGGCATTGCCTACATCGGCGCCGCCCTGAAGGAGCCGGGAAAAATTGAACACACCGCGCGCGGCGTCATAACTATCGGCGAGTTGGACGGCGCAGCCAGCCAACGAACCGAGGAAATCAAAAGGATGTTCGAGGAAGCCGGGGTTAAATGCAATATTTCCACAAACATCAAAAAGGACAAATGGGAAAAGCTGATGTGGAATGTTGGGTTCAACGGCCTCTGCGCACTCACCCGCCTTCCAGTACACCCGCTTCTCAACCACCCCCCCACGAGGATCATTATTAAAAAGCTGATGGAGGAACTGGTGGCGGTTGCCCATTCAGCCGGCGTGCCGGTAAACACGGCGCTGCCGGATAAATATATCGAGAACACCCTCAAAGGAGGGGAGGTTTACCCATCCACGCTGCAGGATGTGAAACAGGGAAAGACCACTGAAATCAACATCATGAACGGAACGGTGGTGGAAGAAGGCGGGAAACACGGGATTGCCACGCCGTACAATGAACTGATCTGGGCCGCCGTGGCAGCCATTGACGAATCGGCGGGCCGCACCCAGCGTTAACGCTTCGCTTTTACCGGCTTCTTCTTGGGGGCTGCCCTGTGCATGCTTTTTCCGGCCGCGGTTTTCGCCTCTTTTTTTTCTTTGCCCGCGTTCTGGCCCGGCTTTATCAGGCAGTTATCGCAAAGATGATCCGCTTCGCGCCCGCACATAAGGCAGGAAAGAATATCTCCGTTCATGGTCAGATTGCCGCCGCAGTGATTACAGACCATTACAACCTTGCTATTTTCCATAATTAATCAATGTCCTTCCCACAGAAAAACCTGAAAATAAGCTCGTTCGGCTTTTGGCCATTTTTCCGCACATGCAAAACGTGGGAAAGGTTACCGTGTGATGCCCTAAAAGTCAATTCCCTAAATAAATTATTGTAACGTGGCCGAAAACATGATGTTCTTCTACGGGTTGTTTCTTTATTACGCTCCTGTGCGCGGCGTGCAAAAGAAGAAATGCGGGCAATTTGAAGTTGACAAACATGGCAGGTCACATTACCATTACCCCTTCATCCGGCTGGGGTTGTAGTACAGTTGGTTAGTACGTCTGCCTGTCACGCAGAAGGTCGCGGGTTCGAGTCCCGTCAACCCCGCCATTTTTATCCCCTTCAATGATTTCGTTCCTCCCTCCCCTTCGCCGTTGACAGATGCGGCGCGTCAAAATACAATTCTGCGTGGTGTTATAACTTTTAAGGGAAAGACATACGCCACGATGATTGAACGGCTAAAGGTTCTGGTGCTGAACAACACGTACGAGCCGCTGCACTTTACCCCGGCGCGGCGCGCGGTAAGCATGCTATTGTCCGAACGCGCCGAACAAGTCGATAGCGATGGCGTGGTGTTGCGTTCATTCAGCGGCCAAATGGCCTGCCCCACCGTTATCCGCCTCAAGCGCCACGTCCGCATTCCCAATTGGGGAATGGTGGCGTTCAGCAAAAAGAACATCCTCCGGCGCGACCGGCGCACCTGCCAGTACTGCGGCCAAACCCATGACGAAATGACGGTGGATCACATCGTTCCCCGCTCGCTCGGCGGCGGCAGCAGTTGGCTGAACGTGGTGGCGGCGTGCAAAAAGTGCAACCTGAAAAAAGGAAACCGCCTCATCGGCGACACCGGTATGCGGCTGATCCGGAAGCCGTACGTGCCCAAGTTCATCACATTTTCAAATCATCCCCCCACCGTGCCGGAAAGCTTCATCAAAAGCTGGCAGAAATATCTCGCCGCCTACGTCAAAGACGCCACCTAACGGGGTATGGAAAAAATACGGATGCATGTCATCCTGAACGGCAGGTGAAGGATCTCTTTCCCCTCTTTTTCCGCTGGTAATTTGCATTCTATCGTTACAAAATAATCGGGTTTTATGGTTTTCGCATTTTCCTTTCAATATTTTTTCTCCAAATTCTCCTATTTCCCCAAAACCGCCAACAGCTCCAAATCCTCCAAAACCACCAAGTCCTTCAACGCCGCCAAAGTTGTCGCCGCTTTGGCATCCTGAATCAGATGTGAGGGGACCGCGGCAAAAATCGTCCCCCTTTGGAAAAGGGGGATAAAGGGGGATTTATAACAAATCCCTCCGCTCCTCCCTTTTCCAAAGGGAGGAGCGGAGCAAAAGGAACCGCCAAATCCTCCAATCGGGCCAATTTCTACAAATGCTCCAACTGCGTCAACTTCTGCAAATGGAGCAAGCGCTCCAAGCGCGCCATTATTCCCAATTTCCCCAACGGCGCTTGATTCCGACGGGCAAACCGGGGGTGAATACTCACGTTGTTGTGCCACACGAAGTACAAACGTGTTTCTTTGTCATCCTCGCGATCACGGGGATCCAGTATTAGCCATTGTGCTCAGAATATGAAGTGCGCTAAACTCCTGTGAACAAGATAATGGTTACTAGGTATTAGTCGCCTATAAACCAATCACCACGTCGACCAGGAAATATCATAAATGAAATCTATTGGGAGATCGCCATGAGATTAGTAAAAGACATTGAAGTAGGTTACGCAGATGCGGAGAATTATAAACGCAGAGAAAATAAGGATCTGCTGAATAGGGTTTTTATCAGGGATGGTCACTTGGATAGACTGTGCGAGCCAAACATTTCTTTTCTTCTAGGGGAGAAGGGGACTGGCAAAACCGTTTATTCTATTTTTCTTTCTAATAATAATTACAAAAAAACAATTTCCGCCATTCGTTACGTCCGCGAAACAGAGTATCTTAAATTTATATCTTTAAAGCGAGAAAAACACCTCTCCCTGTCAGATTTTTCAAGCATCTGGAAAGTAACACTTTACCTTCTGATGGCAAAGCAAGTACTCGAAAAAGAAGGTGCCGTTTCTAAATTATTGAACTATTCCAAATTCAAAGCGCTAAATGACGCAGTCGACGAATATTACAACAAAGCGTTCTCCCCGGAAATCATTCAAGCCTTGAATTTCGTGCAAGAATCTAAACTGGCTGCAGAATTATTATCCAAACATGCACGGGCAACAGGTGAAGAGAAAGAGGCCTTAACCTTTTCGGAAAGCCGATTTCAAATTAATTTATTTTATATCCAAAAACAATTTGAATCTGCTTTTTCGCAAATACGACTAAATCAAAACCACATTCTTTTTATTGATGGAATTGACATTCGCCCTTCCAGCATTCCTTACGAAGAGTACTTAGAGTGCATCAAGGGATTGGCGAATGCTGTTTGGGAAATAAATAATGACTTTTTCCCCTCTATAAAAGGGAGGAAAGGCCGAATGAGAGCGGTACCATTATTCCGACCTGACATCTTTGAGTCAATCGGCATGCAAAACCAGAACACAAAGATTAGGGACAATTCTGTTTTCCTTGATTGGCGCACCGAATACAATACGCATAGAACATCTCAGCTATTTGAGGTTGTTGACCACATGTTGGCTATACAACAACAGCCAGCGCCTGTCAAAGGTGAAAGCTGGGATTATTACTTCCCATGGGATTCACCTAACGTTCATGAGAAATACTCAACTCCGACCTCATTCATCAACTTCCTTCGATGGTCATACTATCGGCCACGTGACATTGTAACGATGCTTGAATTTCTGAAAAGCAATGCTAAAAATGATCCGAGCAAGAAAACATTTGCGCTAGACGACTTTGAAAACCCGCATTTTAAAAGGGAGTACTCAAATTATTTGTTAGGCGAAGTTAAAGACCATCTTTCTTTTTACTACTCCCTAACTGACTATAATATTTTTTTAAAATTCTTTGAGTTTCTGGATGGGAAGAATAGGTTCGACTATGACTTCTATTGTCAATCCTACGATAAACTCCGAGCGCACATTGACTCATTGCGCGAGACGCCACCCAAATTCATGGCCACAGCAAATGATTTTTTACAGTTCATTTTTGACCTTAATGTTATTTGCTTTATTGAGCGGGCAGAAGACCGTAAAGACTTTTTCCACTGGTGTTTTAGGGATAGAAGTTACGCCAATATATCTCCAAAAGTTAAGACCCACGCTGAATATCAAATATTTTACGGCCTCGCGAAGGCTCTGAATGTAGGCAAAGAGTTTAAGCGTTCCAACTGAGATATTGACGAAAAACGTTTTCAGGTGAGCACTCATCTGAAAAACACTGAGGGGATTGCGAGAACAAGGTTTTGCTTTGTAGCATTTAGCAAGGCGAGCGGACAAGCTTGGCGCGCCGCGCCAATGGGCGAATGAATTCGCCCCTACCTGGGAAAGGCGGCGACACAAGAATTTTTCCGGGTCTCCGATTCGTCCCATTCGTGTTTATTCGCGCTATTCGTGGTTGAAAAAGTTCGCGCTGTTATCTTCCTTTTTGCGTCCCCGCCGCTTGGTATAATGGCGGGATGAAGTTCAAGCTGCATTCGGAGTTCACGCCGAAGGGGGATCAACCCGCCGCCATAAAGCAACTGACCGCCAACCTGAAAAACAACGTATCGCACCAGACGCTGCTGGGGGTTACGGGGAGCGGAAAAACTTTTACGCTCGCCAACGTGATCGAGCAAGTGCAAAAGCCGACGCTGGTCTTCGCGCCGAACAAAACGCTGGCCGCCCAACTGTACAACGAATTCAAATTCTTCTTTCCCGAAAACGCGGTGGAGTACTTCGTCTCCTACTACGACTACTACCAGCCGGAGGCCTACATCCCGACCAGCGACACGTTCATCGAAAAGGACTCCGCCATCAACGACGAGATAGACAAGATGCGCCACTCCGCCACCCGCAGCCTGCTGGAGCGGCCCGACACGCTGATCGTCGCGTCGGTCTCCTGCATCTACGGCATCGGATCGCCCGAGGCGTACTACGCCATGCTCACCCGCGTGGAGAAGGGGCAGAAAATCGGCCGCGACGCGCTGGTGGACAAGCTGGTGGAGATGCGTTACGAGCGCAACAACATCGATTTCCGGCGCGGCACGTTCCGCGTCAACGGCGACATCGTGGAGATCATCCCCATCTACGAAAGCGACGAGGGACTGCGCATCGAGTTCTTCGGCGACGAGATAGATTCCATCGCCCGCGTCGATCCGCTCACCGGACGGGTGATACAAAAGCTGCAAGCGGCCCCCATCTATCCCGGCAGCCACTATGTGGTGACGCAGCAACGCATGGAACAGGCGCGGGAGGAAATCCGGCGCGAGCTGATACTCGCCGTCGGCGAACACCAAAGCAACAACCGGCTGGTGGAAGCGCAGCGGCTGGAACAGCGGACGATATTCGATTTGGAGATGATGAAAGAGACCGGCTACTGCAACGGCGTCGAGAATTACAGCCGCTACCTCACCGGACGCAAGCCGGGCGAGCCGCCGCCCACCCTGCTGGATTACTTTCCGCCCGATGCGCTGCTGATTATCGACGAAAGCCACGTGTCGGTGCCGCAGTTGCGCGGCATGTACGCCGGCGACCGGTCGCGCAAGGAGACGCTGGTGAAATACGGGTTCCGCCTCCCCTCGGCGCTGGACAACCGGCCGCTCAACTTCGGCGAATTTGAAAAGGATCCGAAACAGCGGATATACGTTTCCGCCACGCCAGGGCCGTACGAGCTGGAACGGTCAGAGGGACATGTGGCCCGGCTGGTGATCCGCCCCACCGGGCTTATCGATCCCGCCATCGTCATCCGCCCCGTCGGCGGACAGGTGGACGACCTTATCCACGAGGTGAAACTGAGGGCCGCGCGGGATGAGCGGACGCTGGTGACCACGCTCACCAAACGGTTCGCCGAGGATTTGACCGAATATTTCACCGGCGCCGGCATACGCGCGAAGTACCTCCACTCCGATATCGAGACGCTGGAGCGTACCGAAATCCTGCGCGAGTTGCGGCTGGGGGAATTCGACGCGCTGATCGGCATCAATCTGCTGCGCGAAGGGCTGGATCTTCCCGAAGTGTCGCTGGTGGCCATTCTGGACGCGGACAAGGAGGGCTTTCTCCGTTCCGAAACATCCCTCATCCAAACAGCGGGCCGCGCCGCGCGCAATCTCAACGGGCTGGTGATTCTATATGCCGACAAGATGACCGGCTCCATGCAGCGCGCACTGGGCGAGATGGAGCGGCGGCGCACGATCCAAACGGCCCACAACAAGGAAAATAACATCACCCCCCGCACCATACTGAAACGCATTTACGAAACAATGGCGGCCCATGCCGATGACCTGCCGATGGTGGCGGAGGAAAAGCCGGAGTACCTCAGCCACCAGGAAATCACGCACACGATAAAAAAGCTGGAGGCGGAAATGCTAAGCGAGGCGAAGGCGCTGCACTTCGAGCGGGCCGCCGAGTGCCGCGACCGGATCAAGGAACTCAAACAAATGGAAATCATGTACGGATAAAGGGCCGATTTTGAAAGGAGCTTTAGATTGCTTCGCTTACGCTCGCAATGACATCAATTTGTCATTGCGAGGCCATCGAAGGTGGCCGCGGCAATCTCAAACTGAGGCACCACCGCTATAAATTGCCCCTTGTGACCCCGCCCCCCCTTCGGTAGGATGGAGTGAATGGCTCATAGTTTTTAAAGAGGCCGCACAAACCGTAACATGAAAACATTCCGCGAAATCAAAGAACAGGTCACGGATACTTCCTATAAAAATCCGCTCAGGCTGATTTTCTTCGTCACCATAACCATCTTCACGGTGGAAGTGGGCATCATGGAAAGATTGGCCCAGCTCATCGACCTGAACGGCTTCGCCGGTTCCATAATCGACGCGGTTATTCTGGTTTCCGCCGTACTGCCGGTGGTCTATTTCTTTTTCTACCGCCCCTTTGTGCGTCAAGTCGCCGAACTGCAAACCAGCGAACAGGATCTTGTCCGTTTCGCCACCGCCATCGAACAGGGAAAAGAAGCGATCATGATGACCGATGCGCGCGACACCATCGAATACGTCAATCCCGCGTTTCACGGCATGACCGGCTATGCGTGGGATGAAGTGATCGGTAAAAAACCAAGCATCTTAAAAAGCGGCAAGCACGACGACGCTTTTTATCAACAGATATGGAACACCTTAAACAAAGGCGGGATGTGGGAAGGGGAAATCATAAACCGCCACAAAGACGGCAACACCTATTATGCTTCTTGCCGTATTACCCCGGTGCGTGACGCCAACGGCAACATCGTCAACTACGTTTCCGTGATGGAAGACATTACCCTGAAAAAGCTCGCCGAGACCGAAAAAACGTCCTACCTGCGCCGCCTGGAAGATCTCTCCCGCTATAACATGAACCTGGTGGAAAAAGCCCCCATTGGCGCGTGGGTGGTGAACTTTGTTCCGTTGCGGCCGGAGGATGAAACACGGGACCCCTGCTACCGCTGGCACAAAGCGGTCGGCGCCAAGATCGTCACGGAGCGGGTAAATATCGCCATGGTTGAAATGCTGGGGTATAACAAGCTCGACATCGTGGGGCGCTCCATTTTCGATCCGATGCTGGTGAACGAGGAAAATGCCCAAATTTTCGCCGATGAGATAAAACGCCGACGCGGCGGAGAACGCGGCTCGTACGATGTCGAAGTCAACCATCGAACGGGGGGCAAGGTTCACATGCTCGTGGAGGCGGTGCCAATATCGGTCGATCCGGAAACCGGTCGGCCGCTGCAAAGCCTCGGCATTTTCATCAACCTCACCGAACGAAAAAAGATGGAAGACAAAATCGTTCAACTTATGATGGAGCAGCAGATTATCCTCCAGACCTCGCCCATCGGCATCGCTTTGTTGGTAAGCCGCAAAATGCAATGGCTGAACGCCGCCCTCGCCAAAATCACCGGTTACAGCGAGAATGAACTGAGGGGGAGCCTCACCGACAGGTTGTATCCCTCAGAAGAAGTCTTCAAGGAGAGCGGAATAAAAGCGTATGCCACGATCGGGCGCGGCGAGACGTACGAAGTGGAGCAGCCGATGAAGCGCAAGGACGGCTCTCTTTTTCAGGCGCGGATTATCTCCACCGCCATCGACCCGGCTGAACCTCAACGCGGCGTTATCTTTATCATGGAAGACATCTCGGAACGAAAAGGGCGGGAAAGAGAACGCGAAGCCTTCATTGACGCGCTCAACCGGAGCAATGAGGAACTCAAGGAATTCGCTTACATCGTGTCCCACGACCTGAAAGCGCCCCTGCGCGCGATCGGATCGTTGGCCGAGTGGATTTCCCATGACTATGCCGATAAACTCGATGATGAGGGCCGCGAAAACCTGGCGCTCCTGCTGGGACGCACTAAGCGGATGAACGCCCTGATCGAGGGAATATTGCGCTATTCCCGCCTGGGCCGCCTGAAACCGGAGCGTGATAATCTGGATGCCAACCGGATCGCCGGCCTGGTCATCAGCGCGCTGGCCCCGCCGGAAAACATCACCGTCCGCGTGGAGGGAACGCTGCCCGCCGTGATGTATGACCGGACGCACCTGGAACAGCTTTTCCAAAACCTTATCAGCAACGCGGTAAAACATATGGGCAAGCCAACAGGGGAAGTGGTCATCAGTTGCCGCGATGCGGATACGATGTGGGAATTTTGCGTACGCGACACCGGCCAAGGGATAGAGGAAAAACACTTTGAACGGATATTCAAGATATTCCAGAGCCTCAAGCCGCGCGATGAGCTGGAATCGACGGGCATCGGACTTACTCTCGTAAAAAAAATTGTTGAGACCAACGGCGGCGCCGTCTGGATAAAAAGCGCCGTGGGCGCGGGAAGCGAGTTCCATTTCACCATCCCCAAAACCCCCGCCGCGGACCGGGATGATACCGAGCGGATATTGACCCAATACCTGGCCAAACACTTAAAGGAGGAAAAGCGATGATCGACAATCTCCCCGTTTTGTTGGTGGAAGACGATGTGGTGGACGTGAAAACCGTCAAGCGCGCCTTTAAAGAAAACAAAATCCTTAACATGCTCAAGGTTGCGGGGAACGGCGAGGAAGCGCTGGCCTACCTTCAACACGAAGGGGCATTTGCCGACAAAGAGGCCAATCCGCGGCCCGGCATCATCCTGCTGGATCTCAACATGCCGGTCATGAATGGCATCGAGTTTCTCCACGCGGCGCGCCCCAAAGGATTGCTGCGCGGCATTCCGGTGGTGGTGCTCACCACGTCAAAGATGGAAAACGACCGGATGGAGAGCTACGATCTCGGCGTCGCCGGGTACATTATCAAACCGGTGGAATTTGACAAATTTGTCGAGGCAATCCGAACCCTCAACCTCTACTGGAGTTTGTGCCAACTCCCGCACCCCGAAGAATGAGCGGAACGTGAAAAACATTACTATCCTGTTGGTGGATGACGACAGGATCGACCGGATGGCGGTGGAGCGGCTCGTGCGCGCCCACAACCTTCCCTACGCCGTGGATGCCGCCGGCAGCCTGGCCGAAGCCCGCGAAAAGCTGGAACATAACAATTACGACCTGATAATGCTCGACTACATGCTGGGGGACGGCACCGGCATCGAACTGATGCCAAGCGCAAAGGGAATACCCGTCATCTTCGTCACCGGCAGCGGCGACGAACACATCGCCGTGAACGCCATGAAGCTGGGGGCGTACGATTACCTGATAAAGGATCCGGAACGGAATTATCTCACCATCCTGCCCCAAACCGTGGAAACGGTCATGATCCGTAAAAAGGCGGAAGACACCGTGCGCCAACTCTCCAGCGTGGTGGAACAAACGGCCGACGCCGTCGTCATCACCGGACGCGACGGATTCATCCAATACGTCAACCCGGCGTTCAGCCGCCTCACCGGCTTTAGCGCCGAGGAAGTTCACGGATACACCCCGGCTATCCTGAAATCGGGGAGCCACCCGCGGGACTTCTATAAAAACCTGTGGGACACCATTCTTTCCGGCGATACCTATCGCGCGGAAGTTCATAACCGCGCCAAGGATGGCCATATATACATCGAGGAAAAATCGATCACGCCGATCAAGGACAAGCGGGGGGAGATCACCCACTTTGTGTCCACCGGACGCGACATCACCGAGCGCAAGCGCGCGGAAGAAGAGCTGCGCAAGGCCAAGGAAAGCGCCGAAGAGGCGACACGCCTGAAAGACAAATTCGTATCGCTTGTATCCCATGACCTGCGGGGGCCGCTTGCCACCATGATCGGTTTTTTAAAACTGGCGGTGGACGACCCGGACGCCCCTATTGCCCCCGAGGCCGCCAAACGGATTAACATCGCCATCGATTCGGCCGGAAAGATGAATGACCTGATCGAGGAACTGTTGAGCATCAGCCGGCTCAAGACCGGTAAAATACAGCCGAAGTTCCGCTTTCTGGACGCGAACTACCTGGCGCTCAAAATTTTGATTGCCTTTGGCCCCACGGCTCAGGCCAAAGGCGTTATCCTGGAAAACGACATCCCCGAAAAACACCGTCTGTACGCCGACCCCACCCTTTTTTATCAAGTGCTGCAAAATCTCGTCAGCAACGCGGTGAAATTTTGCCGTAAAGGGGATCGCATACGGCTATTTATCCCCGACGGTAAACCATCCACCATCGCGGTGAGCGATACAGGCGTGGGAATAGACCCTTCGCGGGCCGCGCGGCTTTTTAGTTACGAGGAAATAACCTCAACCATCGGCACCGCCGGCGAAAGCGGCACCGGATTGGGACTCCCCCTTTCGCGCGACATCATGCTCGCCCACGGGGGCAACCTGCTCATCGAATCCAAGCCGGATAAAGGCGCCACTTTATTAGCCACGCTCCCCGATGTGCGCCCCACCCTCCTGCTGGTGGAAGACGACACTTTCACGGAAAAAACGATCATCAACCTGCTTGCCCCGCTTAATGTCACGGTCATCACCGCCGCCGATGGAAAAGAGGGGCTGGCCATCGCCCGCGCGCGACGGCCACACGTTATCCTCTCCGACCTGAAAATGCCGGTGATGGACGGCTATACGCTTATCAGGGAACTAAAACTGGATGAATCGGCGAGGGATATACCGGTAATCGTGCTCACCAGCGCCGGATTGGAAGAACGGGAAAAGGTCTTCATGCTCGGCGCCGACGACTTCGTGACAAAACCGACCACCGACGACGAACTGCTCCCCCGCATCCGCCGCTTTATCGGCTGAAGGAAAAAGCCTGATGGTCAAGGCGAACGGCATTGGCGGATTGAAAAGTATTGTCTTTTTAAAGCTCCCAATCGGGATGGCGGCCTTTCTATCGGCTCTGCTCACGGCTGCCGGAACCATTGATTATTGGCAGGCATGGGCGGTAAGCGGGGCGCTGCTCGGTGCCGGGTTCATAGTCGGCATCCACTTCCTAAAGGCGGACCCCGATTTTTTGATTCACCGGCTCCAGTTCCGCGAAAAAGAAAAAATTCAAAGAAAGATCGTCGTTCTCACCGACGTGTTCTTCCTCGCCGTATTCGTGCTGCCGGGGATCGATCACCGGTTTGGATGGTCCCATGTTCCCGCATGGCTTTCCCTTTTCTCTTTGGCCCTGTTTCTGACCGGTTATGCCTTTATTATCTTGGTATTCAAGATTAACCGGTATGCTTCGCGGATCGTCGAGGTACAGCAAGGGCAGAAAGTGATCACAACCGGGCCCTATGCCATAGTGCGGCACCCCATGTATGCGGCGCAGATACTGCTCTTCCCTTCTTTTTTGCTTTCGTTGGGCTCGTGGTGGGCTTGCCTCTTGAGCGTCTCGATCGTGATCCCCCTGGTGTTTAGAATTCGAAATGAAGAGAACGTATTATCGAGTGAGTTGCCCGGCTACCGGGAATACTGCGAAAAAACCCGATACCGGCTTCTTCCGCATATTTGGTAGCCTGATCCAGGTACGAATTTTTTTTGATCCCGATTTGGCGGCGCGGACGCGCCCTTCCGCTTAATACGCCGGCGAAAGAACGAGGCGCGTTACTCGATCTCCAGCTCCTTGATGAGGCGTGAAAGGTAGGTGCGCTGGATATCAAGCGCCACGGCGGCTTTGGTTTTACTCCCCCCCACCGAAGCGAGAGTGCGGCGGATGAATTCACGCTTGAAGTTGTCCTGCGCGTCCTTGAGAGGCAGGCCCACCGTTACGGGGCCTTCCTTTATCTGTAAAATCTCCTGCGGCAAATCGGCGGGCTTGATTTCCCCGCCGTTCCCCATGATGACCGCGCGCTCGATGGCGTTTTCCAACTGCCGGATGTTCCCCGGCCAGTTGTAACGCATCAACATATCCTGTGCGGCGGGGCTGATTTTTTCCGCCTTGCCGACGTTGGCTTTCTGAAACTGGCGGATAAAGTGTTCCGCCAACACCGGAATGTCCTCCTTGCGCTCGGCCAGCGAAGGCATCTTTATCCGCACCACGTTGAGGCGGTAAAAAAGGTCTTCGCGGAATTTTTTCTCTTCGACCAGCTTTTCCAAATCCTTATTGGTGGCCGCCACCACGCGCACATCCACCTTTATCGGGTGAATGCCGCCCACGCGGTTGAACGCCCCTTCCTGCAGCACGCGTAAAAGCTTCACTTGCAAACCCGGCGTCGTTTCGCCGATTTCATCCAGAAAAATGGTGCCGCAATGCGCCGCTTCGAACAGGCCGGCCTTTTGACTGTCCGCGCCGGTGAAGGAACCCTTTTCGTACCCGAATAGCTCCGACTCCAGCAAGGTTTCGGTCAGCGCGCCGCAGTTCACGGCAACGTACGGATGGTTTTTGCGCGGACTGGTGTTATGGATAAAACGGGCTATCAGTTCCTTGCCGGTGCCGCTTTCGCCGGTGATAAGTACGGTGGCGGAAGAATGCGCCACTTTGCTCGCATCGCCCATCACCTTTTTCAGCGCCTGGCTTTCCCCGATAATGGTGAATTTCTCGCCAAGCTCTTCCTTAAGCCTCTTGTTCTCCCTGTTGACGTTGGTATACACCTGCGCCTTCAAGATGGCCGCCGCGGCCACCTCACTGAATGCGATCAGCATTTCCAGATCCTCTTGGCACAACACTTCACCGTTGGCGCGGTCGATTATCTCGATCACCCCCAAAATCTTCTCCCCCACCTTTAATGGAGCGCACGCGATGGAGTTGGTATCAAACCCTATGGCGGAGGATATCTTATTATTCCAGCGGGGGTCTTCTTTTACATCGGCCACCAGCACCGGTTTGCCGTTTTCCGCGACCCAACCGGCGATCCCCTCGCCTTTGTCCAACTCGTACAGCTTTACTTCTTCCTTTTTGTCGCCCGTGGCGATATGGAAAAAGAGCTTGCCGGTTTTCTCGTCCTTCAATAGCAGTGAACTCGCTTTCGCGTTCATTATTTTAGTGGCGGTGACGATGATAACGTCCAAAAGATTATCCAAATCGATTGTTGCGGTAACAATCTCGGAAATATCCTTGAATATTTTTATACGATTGTCTGACATGGCATGACCTCTCCTCTATTGTTGTGCATATTATCACACCTTTGAAAATTCAAGGAGGACGTTATCCAAATACTGTATCCCTTTCTTGCTTAATCTGAGCGACGAATTGGTCACTGTTATATACTTTTCACTTTGAAGCTTAACAAGGGGTGTTTTGAATCGCTCCTTGAAATTTATATTTAATGCATTACTTACCTCTTCATATTCTATATCTTTGTTTATTAAGCGTAATCTCATTATCAGATAATCCATGATACACGCTTTTTCATCTGTGATTATTTCACTGGACGCGCACCCTTGGCTCTGAGTCAGGCGTATATATTTTTCCACATCAACCGGATTTTCCAAACGCCTGCCATTCAAAAAAGAATGCGCCCCGCTCCCCAATCCCAAAAATGGTTTCCCCAGCCAGCAAGCGGTGTTGTGACGGCATTCGTGTCCGGGCAGGGCGTAATTCGATATCTCGTAGTGGCAGTACCCGGCTTCCTCCAGCGCAACGGTTACGGCGTCACCCATTTCGCAGGTTTCGTCATCATCCGGCAGCCGAACGGTTCCTTCGCCCACCATTTTTTCCAGCGGGGTTCCCTCCTCCAGAATCAACTGGTAGACGGAAACATGCTCCGGCCGCAGCTCAAGCAACGTCCCCATATCCTTTTTCAGGCCGTCCATCCCCTGGCCCGGAAGGCCGTAGATGAGATCGAGCGAGACGTTGTCAAATCCGGCGGCGCGCGCGGCGGCAAAGGTTTCCCGCGCCTCGGCGGAGGTATGGCCGCGGCCAATATTCTTTAGCAGCCGGTCGTTGAAGCTTTGCACGCCGATGCTCAATCGATTTACCCCGTTCCGGCGCCAGATATCAAAAAGTTCTTCCGAAGCCGTCCCGGGATTCGCCTCTACGGTGAATTCCGCCCCTTCTTCGATGCTGAAATGATCCGTTATCCGCCCCAGCACCTTTTCCATAAGCTGCGCGGGAAAGTGCGAAGGCGTTCCGCCCCCTATGTAAACTGTCGGTGCCACCACTTTGGGGGTAGCGTCAATTTCCCGCGCCAAGGCCGCGCCATACGGTTCCATCAGGCGCTCAAGGCCGGCGAACGAAGGAAAATCGCAATACGCGCACTTGGAGCGGCAAAATGGAATGTGGATGTATAAGGACGCTTTTTCCGGCATCCCGTTAATATAAACCTTTGCGCCATTACTTCCAATTCCGCCGTCCGTCTTCAAATTAGGTGCGTTAAGCGTTGCTTGACACCTAACACATACTTTGATAGCATTTTGCCATGGATGTTCGGAATGTGACCCACCGGGGACTGCGGCGTTTTATCGAACGCAATGACACATCGGGATTATCCCCGTCGATTGTTGAAAAGGCGCGCAACATCGTTACCTTCCTGCAGGAGATGGGGGATGTTAAGGAACTCCGGGAAATCCCAAGCTGGAAAGCCCATCAATTATCCGGAGACCGAAAAGGAACATGGAGCCTGATGGTTACCCGTAACTGGCGAATCACATTCAAGGTTGACCAAGACAAAGGGGAAATCTTCGACCTGAATTTTGAAGACTATCACTAAAAGGAGATGATGTTGATGATACGCATGGCGCGTCCCTCCCATCCGGGACAGTTCATCAGGATGGAAATAATCGAGGCGCTTGGCCTTACCGTAACCAAGGCCGCCGAAATCCTTGGCGTGACAAGACCCGCTCTTTCCACGCTGGTAAACGGTCATTCGGCCTTATCCCCGGATATGGCGCTGCGGATTGAAAAAGCATTCGGCCTGAAGATGGATACCCTTCTCCGGATACAAACCGCCTATGAGATCGCAGAGGCTCGCGGCAGGGAAAAGGGAATCAAAGTGAAACGGTATATCGCCAAACCGCGCCCGGCATCCGTATCGGCATCCTGAAAGGCGGGAGAGGTGAAAAACCGGACGGAGGAAAACGGTGTTCCGTGTTTTTCACACGAACGAAGTGATGGGCACCCGGTTTATTGGCTGCATCGGCCCGTGGGCTGCCTCCTCTCACTTCACCGCCCAACACGCACCTAAAAAAACACTCACCGATAACGCCTGTTTATTTATATAATTATTAGCCGATGACTAGTGTATGTTTTGGGAACGCCGTTTAAAAAGCATGGAGAGACATGAGCGAAGATACTAAAAAGCCCTTTGACGGAGAAGAGGCCGACCCCACCGCGTCGGTTTCCGGCGATCTCGGCCGTCTGCTGGAAGAGCGCGAACGGCTGGATGAGCTGCTGCGCAACAAATACACCAAAAACATTACGGTTATGTTCACGGATATGAAAGGTTCCACCGCCCTCGCCGAAGAGGAGGGCAACTTGGTGGCCCGTTTATTGATCGAGCAGCACAACAAAATCGTTTTCCCGATTATCGAGCAGCAGCACGGCCACTTGGTGAAAACAATGGGGGATGGCACCCTCTCCTACTTTGACGCGCCGCAGGACGCCGTCCGCTGCGGTGTGCAAATCCAGAAAAGCGTCATCGAATTCAACAATACCAAGCACCCCAAAGTGCCGATCCAGGTGCGTATCGGAATACACATCGGGCAGGGACTGGTGGAGAAAAAAGACATTTACGGCGATGTGGTGAATGTGGCCTCCCGCATAGAAACGCAGGGCAACCCCGGCGAAGTGTACCTTTCGGAGGAAACCTACAACGCGTTGGCGGACAAGGACGAGATTTACTGCTCATTCCAGAAGCTGTCGTCCCTCAAGGGCAAAAAAGAGCCCTTCAAGATTTATAAAGCTTTCTGGATTCCGGAAGAGATCGCGGCGGACAAGAAAGCCCCCAAGGCGTTTACCGTGGAAGAGAAGAAAAAAGCCGCGTCCACCAGCTCCATACTCACCCAGAGCCAGATGTTCAAATTCCAAAAAAGCTCCAAACAGGTCGCCGCGGAAACCGGCGCCACCGGGCCGAGTATCGTCATCGAAGAAGCCGACCGCGGCAAACGGATCGTCCACCTCAACCAGCCCGAAACGGTCATTGGCCGCGCGCCGGACAGCGATGTGGTGCTGGATGAAAGCTACATTTCCCGCCATCACTCCAAAATCACGCTGGAGAACGGAAAGTATTTCATCGAAGACCTCGGCAGCCGCATTGGCACCACCGTCAACGGCGGGCAGGTGACGAAAAAAGAACTGACTTTCGGCGATGAAATATCGCTGGGGGAAATTCGCGTCACCTTTGTGGAGCCGACCGGCGCCCAGCGGGCATCGGCCCCGCCGGCCGGGAGCGAAGCCGCCGCGACGATGATCATGGGGGCAATGTCGCAGAAGTACAAGCTCGTCACCTTCGGCCCCGACAAAGAATTCCATGAATTCCCGGTTACCGGCGAGGAAAAAATTATCGGCCGCCACGAAGAGGCCCAAATACGGCTGAACGACAGCCTCATAAGCCGCCGCCACGCGAAGATATGGGAGGAAAACGGCCAGGTATTCATCGAGGATATGGGATCCAACAATGGCACGTTGGTGGATGGCAAAATCATCCCAAAAACGCAGCCGGTCATTCTGGCGGAAAAAGCCGTCATCACAATCTGCTCGTACCGGCTGGCGTTGTTGAACGTCCTCGATAAGCCGGTGCCGGAAATGTTCACCTCCACCACGCCCGCCGGATCCTTAGTCAGTAAAATGAAGGGCCTGTGGGACAACAAAGGAGCGAAGTAATCCTATCCGCCACGCTCAACAACATAGGGATAGTCCTTGACCGCACCCGTCACGCGGCCAACATTGGCGCAGTCTGCCGCGTTATGAAGAACCTCGGCTTTTCAAACCTGCACATGGTAAACCCAACCGAATACGGCCATCTGGCCGCCATACGCATGATCAGGGGCGCGGAAGATATTTTGGAAAACGCCGCCATAAGCCCCGGCTTCTCCGAAGCGGTCGGCGATTATCACATCGCGTTCGCCACCAGTCATCGGATGAAACAGGGGGAATCGCTCGGCATCGCCGCCGCCGCGCGGGAGATCGCCGCCCTCGCGCGGGGCAACCGGGTGGCGGTGGTCTTTGGCTCGGAAAAATACGGACTCGCGCGCGAGGATCTCGACCGTTGCGGCAAAGTGCTCGCAATACCGGTCGACCCCGCCTTCCCCTCCATCAACCTCGCGCAAGCGGTGGCGATGGTCTGCCTGGAAGTGCGCCTTTGCCTTGATGGCAAGCCGGACATCGAATCCGCTGAGCGAAAAATTAAATTGCCCATAGCGCGGCGAGCCAGGTTTTACGAAGAGATGGGCGCCCTGTTCGCCGAACTGAACATGGGGGCTCCGTCCGTAACGGAAAAAGTGAAAGACATCTTTGACCGCGCCAACCTGGACGCGCGCGAGCAAAACCTTTTCTACGGACTTATAAAGGAAGTACGGCGGCTCAAACGTAATTAGCATTTTGCCGCAACACATGTTGTGCGCTATTGTAGTGCCTGCCAACGGTACGGGATGTAGCGCAGCTGGCTAGCGCACCTGGTTTGGGACCAGGGGGTCGCCGGTTCGAATCCGGCCATCCCGACCATTTTTGCTTATATAAATCAAATACGTTCCCATAAATGTTTACCTGTTTTACGGTCGCTGGACAGATTAATACGCCAAACAAATTCACCGTTCCACAGCATCCCATCTTATTTTTACAAGAACCGGAGCAATTCAAAATTCGAGCGTTTTTCCCGTCTGCTCAGATTTCGGCGGCATTAACGCGGTTCTGGAAATAAATGAAGTGCGATACTGTGAATAAGCGGGTTAACCGGTGAAACGCTTTACGCGCAAAACCAACTCTTCCTCAACAATTGGTTTCACCAAATAGTCATTGGCCCCCATGTTAAATGCCTTTATCCGATCTTCGGGGTCTGCGCTCGCGGTGATGACAATGGCAGGAACCGAGGCAAAGCGGGCATGGCTGCGTACCTGACCGATGAGATGATAACCATCCTCGCCTGGAAGGAGCAGGTCGGTGAGGATTAGATCGTACCGATCCTGTTCCAGCAGAACAAGCGCTTCTTTGACAGTTTGGACGCCGCGCACGGCAAGCCCCAGCTTTGCCAAATGAACGATAATCAGCTCAACGCAATCGGCGTCATCCTCCACCACAAGCACCCGCGGCTTCAGCGGCGGAAGCGCGGCGCGAAAAGTAGAACCGCTCCCCGGAAACGAACTGACGGTAATTTCACCGCCATGCGCTTTCATGATGCTTTGGCTCAACATAAGGCCAAAGCCGTTCCCCCGTTCTCCGGCGGTTCCAGATGTGGAAGTTTTCTCGCCTTCGGCGAATAGGCGCATTGCACGTTCATTCGTCATGCCAACACCGGTGTCCCGCACTTCTATGGATGCGCCGCCGCCATAGGCGAGGGAAAGGGTGACCCGTCCCCCCTCGGGAGTAAATTTAATTGCGTTGGAAACAAGGTTCTGGATCACTTCCCGGTACAGCGAGGGATCGGCGCATATTTTTAACTGGGCGGGAATCAGGTTTTCCAGCATAATCCCTTTGGAGGTCGAAAGAGGAAATAATCCGTCAATTACTTCATCCGCCAGCGCGCGCGGAATCAAGTAGCGGAGATGCGGGATGATGGCGCCCGTCCGCAGGCGGCTGATGCTCAGGATTTCATCGATCATCCGGAGCATGTTGTCCGACGTCGTCATGATTTTGTCGATGGTTTTCAGGTGGGAAGGCGGCAGCGGATTGTTGGCATCTTTTTTCATCAACTGCAAAAGACCCATGATGGCGCTAAAAGGGCTTCGCAGGTCGTGCGCCACCAGCAAGACGAACTTATCCTTTAGCTTTGTGGCCGCCACAGCCTCTTCCTTGGCATTCATGAGCGCCAATTCATTTTCCTTTTTGGGGGTGATGTCATCGTGGATGGACACGAAATGGCACACATCGCCGGCTTTGCTGCGTACCGGTGCAATCGACATTTGCGCATAATAGAATCCCCCTCCCTTGCGACGGATAACCAGGATGCCGCCCCAGCTTTTTTCGTTGCGGATGGCTTGCTGGAATTCCTCGATGATCGGCGCGCCGTTTTGACCACTCTTGAGCAGGTCGATGTTTTGTCCCACCGCCTCATCGGGGGAGTAGCCGGTGATTCGCTGGAACGCGGGGTTGACATAGCTGATCACGCCCGTTTTATCGGTGATGAAAACCGCTTCGGTCGCCTGCCCGATGGCGGCGGCAAGCTGGGCGGCCTCTTCCTCCGCCTTGCTGCGCTCGAAGGCGGCCCGCACCAGCGGACGATACATGTAGAAAAAGAGAAACGGAAAGCTTATACCAAGCAAAATGACTGAGTCGAGCGTTTCGTAAATGAACGGCCCCGGCCGGCCAAGGACATCTATGATTAACGACGCGACAACGTCTGCCGCCGCGATGGAAAGCCCGATGATGACCAAAAGCCGTAACGGGGAAGGCTGTTTTGTTGATGATAAGTTCATGGTGCCTCCCTTGATTGAAGACGCGCGGAGATGGATAAAGTTTCCGACTAATAAGACGGACGGCCTACGAAAAAAGTTCAGCCCCCATAATAAAGTTCCGGGGAACCCGCCACTGGTGGATGCGGAGGGGAAATTTACTTTTCATCCCCCCTAAAAATGCCTTCAGGCGGATTTGTGAGTGTTGGATTCCGCCACGTCCTTCTTATTGTCCTTGTTATCTTTCTCATCTTCACCCTTCATGGCTTTGGTGAAATTGCGTATGCCTTGGCCCAGACCAGCTCCCAGTTCAGGTAGCTTGTTTGCGCCAAACATAATAAAGACAATCAGGAAAATCAGCAATAACTCGGGAAAACCCATTCCAAACATGGAGGCTATTCTAAAGGCGTAGCATGTACAAAGCAAGGCAAAGCGGAAAACGGTTACCGTTTATTGGCATACATGCCGGGCCGCCATGTTCGATGCGCTATCAAACATCGGGATCCGCGTTAAAGCGGTTCTGGATGTTGATGAACTCCCCTTCGACAGCCTGGTAGGCTTCCACCACGGCGGGATCGAAATGTTTGCCCGCGCCCTCAAGGATTATCTGGCGCGCTTTTTCCCGCGGCATCGGCGGTTTGTAAACCCGCTTCGAGACGAGGGCGTCGTACACGTCGGCCAGCGCCATGATGCGCGCCGCGAGGGGAATCGCATCGCCTTTGAGACCTGCGGGATAACCGCTCCCCTCCCATTTTTCGTGGTGGCAGTAGGCTATTTCTTTCGCCATATGCAAAAACGAGTTGCCGCCCCCAAGGCGCTTCTCCGATTCCTCAAGCGTTATCCCGCCGATGGCGGCGTGCCGCTTCATGATCTCGAATTCCTCCGGGGTAAGCTTTCCCGGCTTTTGCAGGATAGCATCGGGTATTCCCACCTTGCCGATGTCGTGCAACGGCGCGGCGCGGAAAATCGTCATGACAAACTCGTTGCCCACCATCTCCCGATATGGCCCGCTCCTCCGCAGTTGCGCCGCGATGGCCCGCGTATATTCGCGTATCCGCTCCAGGTGGCCGCCGGTTTCGGGGTCTCGGCATTCGGCCAGCTTGACGAAACCGAACATCGTGACATCGTGCGTCTGCTCGATGTCGATAGTCCGCTCCAGCACCTTGATTTCCAGCGATTTTTGAAACCTGAGGTATTCGTCGGTTCTCCGCTTGAAACGGAGCAAGGAAATTGAACGGGTCTTCAACTCCAGTTCGTCAACCGGCATGGTCAGGTAATCGTTGGCGCCGGCGGCAAGGGCCGCGATGAGCCGTTCGTCACCCTTCCGGCTGGCGGCAAGCAGGATGACCGGCACCTGCTGGCCCAGAATTTCGCGCACCTTGCCGGTAAGGGCAACGCAATCCATATCTTGCATCCGCACACCGGCGACAATGAGGTCGATGACCCCTTTGTGTTTTCCGATAAGCCGCATCGCCTCGAAACCGTTGGCGGCCCGCAACGTCCTAACCCCTTCTCCGTGAAAAACCGTCTCCATCAATTCCAGATTGGCCGCGTTATTGTCCACCAGCAGAATCAGGGCGTCGGCAAGCTGCGTGTCCATTGCGTGTGGTCAGCTCACGGCCGGGGAGCCGCCGTCTTTTGGCAGGAATATGGTAAAGCAGGCGCCCTTCCCCGCTCCGCTCTCCACCGATAGCGTGCCGCCATGGGCTTCGATGATGCGGTGGGCGATGGAGAGGCCCAGGCCGGTGCCCCTCCCCGGATCTTTCGTGGTGAAGAAAGGGTCGAAAACCTTTTCCACGATGTCCGCCGGAATGCCCGGCCCGTCGTCGCAAAATATGAATTCGGCGCCACGCTTCACCGGGCGCGATGTTGCCGTGATGGTTCCCTTGCCGCGGGAGCCTATTGCATCGCGCGTGTTGGCGAGGAGAATCGCAAATACTTGATCCAGTTGAATCGCGTCCGCCTTGACGGCGGGCGTTGCGGGGTCGAAATGGCGTTCGATGATAATGTTGCTTGCTATCAGGTCGGCAACCATGGAACCGGCGACCTGATCGAAGCAGGAAGCGAGGGACACATATTCCACTTCCATCTTGATTTTGCTGGCGAACATGCCGAGGTTTTTGACGACTTTCACGGCGCGCTGTATTTGCTCCAATATCTCCCCCATTTTTTTATGGAGCGGCCCCTGCGGTTCATCCATCATCGTCAGTTGCGCGGTGGTGCTGATGATGTTGAGGGGGTTGAGGATTTCGTGCGCCACCCCGGCGGAAAGAATACCGATAGACGCAAGCTTTTCAGAACGAACCAGAATGGCCTGCGCCTGCCGCAACTGTTCCAGCGCCGCATTCAACTCCAAATTTGCGGTTTGTAATTTGCGCTCGTTCATTTTCAGATTGGTTATGTCCTGCACCACGCCAAACAGTTTTTTCGCGCCGCCCTCCTGCGACTGAAACGACGTAATGGTGCCGGCGAGGAAAATATCGCCCCGCCCCGGAATAATCGTCTCAAAATCGTAGGAAGATGTCTTTCCTTCCTCCAGAGCGCGCCTCCTGCAGCTACGAAGATTGTCCCACTGCTCCGGTGTGAAATATCCTTCTTCTTCCCGCAACGATGGCGGTCCCCGTTTGGGATCCCGGGCGAATATTTCGTACATGATATCGGACCAGCGGGTTTGGTTGGTGGCGGGATCGTGTTCCCAGTGGCCTATACGGCCAAGAGACAGGGCCTTATCAAGCTTGAGTTCGCTAAAGGCCAAAAGGGATTCTTTTGCCTCATCGCGGATCCGTTCAAGGCGGCGCATGTAACGATGGCCAGCCAGAAGCCCAAGCGATACAAAAAGCCAGATCAGGCCATATATGATGGCGTGTTGAGCCGACACCTTCCGCGCCCAGGCATAATAGGGTTCCAGCCCCACCGATACGCTCACTCCGCCGCGGACATCCCCAACCTTGTACCCCTGATCGGCATGGCATTTCAGGCATCCTTCTATTATTAATAGCGGCCGTATCAGGCGCAAAAACGGCTTACCGTTGATATCAGCCACCTCTATCCGTTCCTTTTCCCCTTGTTCAAATGATTTCAACGCACCTTCTTCCCATGCATCCGGTTTATTGACCGGATTTCTCAGCTTCAGGCTGGTGATATGCCCGAAAATATTTCCCTTCCTGGAAAAGAATTCGTTTATCTGGCGCGTCATATAGGCGGGGTTCATAAGGGTGAGGCGCCTGCCGGACGGCGTGATTAAATCGCGTTCTTTGATGTGGGTTAAAAACGGGTTGGGCTGCGTTAGCTCATCAACCGGCACATAGACCCCGCCGTGAGTGGTCGCCCACTCGCGGAAGGCCACGTCTTTGTTGTAACTCGCCAACGCCGCGCTGTGGGCTTCCGCGACCGCGGAACGGCGCATCGTATACCGGTCCCAGATGAAAGTTGCCGCGATAATTGCCGTCCAAACGACGAGCAATACCATGAGATATTTCCCGGCAAGCGACGGATGGCTTTCCTTCCGTGGCGCTATGGCGTCAATACCCATATACTATTCTCTCTTTAAATAACTATCACCACGGAGAACGGACAGATATTTCCCGCTAAACGGAACATCGTTACAATAGAAACACCTTCAGGCTTAAAACCAATTCAGTGATATTGACCGGTTTGTGGAAAACCGCTTTGGCCCCCATTTTCAGGAGGCGCTGCTCCGTCTCATCCGTGTCAATACCGCTAATAACCACGATTATCGGACTGCCCGGCTTTCCCCCCAACTGGTCGAGGATGTCATAGCCGTTGATCCCCGGCATGCGGATGTCCAGCGTTATTAAATCCGGCTTTTCATTCTGTATCAGGTCCAGCGCCTGCGCCCCGTCCGTGCAGACGCGGGTATCATATCCAATCCGCTCAAGATAATCTTTCAGGCTTTTCCCAAAAGCATATTCATCGTCCACGATTAACACCTTTTTCGTCGTTTGCATGGCTTCCCTCCCAGACAAATTATATCATTTTATTATTGCGAACCGTGTAATCCTGAGAAGCGAAGCGGCGAATAATCCCTTGCCGGAAAGAGATCATTCGCCCACGCCCCGGATGACAGCGCCCGCGCAACAGACATTATTTTCCAAACTGAGACGCCGTCATTTTTCCGCCCGGCGTCACGCCTGGACGAAAAATTTTCCCTCAATGAGCTGCATATCGCAAAATCTCCGCATTTGGTCTATTTGGGTGGCGGTGAGTTTATGCCCACGCGTGAGGAGCATCAACCCCTCCATCGTCTTTACGTCTTCGGCCAGAATCATGCCCGGTTTAAGTTTATCCAGCCCGATTATAACCGCGTTAAGCACCTTAAGGCGAAGACGCTCGACCGCTTCCCTTAAAACGCCGATAACGGCGGGATCATAGCTTTTGCCGCTGAGTTTCTCGATTTGGCTGATGGCGAAAATGCTTTTATCGCTATCGGAGACAATCAACTCGTTAGTGAACCGCCGCCGGTTAACAAGCTCGTCATACGCGTTGGCCACGGCCAGCACCCGCGCGCCAAGCGGTATCTGCTCGTCTTTCAGGCCGTCCGGAAAGCCGCCGCCATCCAGGCGTTCCAAGTGGCTGCGGACGATTTGCCCAGGCAGAATCAGCTCTTCGGCGTTCTCCATGATGTCCTGGGCAAACGCCGGATGCTGCCTGATAACGGTTATCTCATTCGGGGTCAACTCGGAGAAGGGGGCGGTGCGCAGCTTCGCCGGAAGCGCCACGGTGCCGATGTCGTGCAGCAACCCGGCAAGCTCCACCGCCGACACGTCCTTTGGGGACATTTTCATGCCGCGGCCAATCTCGCCGCTTAATTGGGCCACGCGCCGCAAATGGGAACCGATATACGAGTCGTAGGTCTCCAGCAGGCTGATGAGCATCCGGATGGAAGTGAGAAAATTCCCTTTCAGCCGCTGGTTCAGCGTCAGTATCTCAAGGGTGCGCTCCTCCACTTTTGCTTCCAGGTTTTTTTGATAATCGTTCACCTTGAGGATGAGGGCGCGGTGCTCCAGCGCCTTCCTTATTTCGGTGTAGAGCGTCTGCAGGTCTATCGGTTTCATCAGATAGCCGAATGCCCCGGCCTTCATGCAGTCGATGGCGGTATCGGCATCGCTCATGGCGGTCGCCATGATGACCTCCGTGGCGGGTTGTTGTTGCTTCATTTGCGGCAGGCACTCGAGGCCCCCCATGCCGGGCATTTTGATGTCCATTACCACAACCTCAGGGCGGTGTTGTTCCGCCAGCGCCAAGGCGGCGATGCCGGAATCGGCGGTAAAAACGGTGAATCCTTTGCCTTTAAGAAAGAGGCCCATCATTTCGGCCTCCCTCTTTTCGTCGTCGACCACCAATATTGTTTCAGCCACGGTTGCTCCCGCCTTCTTTCAACTTGTCATCCTGAGCCGCAGGCGAAGGATCTCTTTCCGGAAAGAGATTCTTCTCTACGCACAGAATGACACAACATGGATTCCCCTACTCCAACAATCTTTTGATTGTTTGGGCCATTTCCTCCAGATCCATCGGCTTGCGCAATACCGCGTGCGCGCCAAACCGGGTCAGATGTTCCTCCATTTCCGGCGTGTCGATGGCGCTGATAACAATCACCTTCAGGGTAGAGTTTTCCTTCCGCAGCCTCTCCAAAATATCGTAACCGTTCAAGCCGGGCATTCGCATATCCAGCGTCATAATATCCGGTTTCTCCATGCCGATCAGGTCCAGCGCCTGCTCGCCGTTCATGCTGATCGTCACCGCATACCCCAGCCGCGTGAGATATTCCTTCATAAACTTGCAGAAAGAATATTCGTCGTCAACCACCAGAATCTTCTTTGCCGTCATTTCCATCAAGATTTCCTTAACTCCGGTTTATCCACTTCTTTTGCCTGATTTCGGGGGGGATCCTTCGGCAGGAAGATGGTAAGACACGTTCCTTCGCCCTCCCGGCTTTTCACATTGATAGTTCCGCCGTGGTGTTCGATGATGTTAAGGGCGATGGAAAGGCCAAGCCCGGTCCCCTTGCCCGGCTCCTTTGTGGTGAAAAAAGGATCGAATATCCTGTCGAGGACATCTTCCGGAATCCCCGGCCCGTCATCATGTAAACTGAATTCGATTCCATCCCGGACCGCTTTTGTGGCGGCCGTTATCTTGCCGCCGCGCCGTGGCTGCAAGACGTCGTGCGCGTTGTTAAGCAGGGTCAAGATAACCTGCGCCAGTTGGTCGGCATCCGCCATAATGAGCGGGGCATCGGGATCGAAGCGCCGGTCAATGAAAATGTTGTCCAGGTTCAGGTCATGCTCCAGAAGCCCCGCAGTGTGGTCAAACAGTTTATGCAAGTCGACCGCCGAAATATCCATTTTCTTTTCCCGCGCGAACATACGCAGGTTGTTGGTGATCTTCGCCGTCCGCTGAACCTGAAGCATGATTTCCCGCAAGTTGTCATGTATTTTTCCGCGCCGTTCATCCATCAACATTATCTGGCAAATGGTTCCGATAATGTTCAGGGGGTTCAGTATCTCGTGGGCAACGCCGGCGGCCAATGTGCCCACGGACGCAAGCTTTTCCGAGCGCATCAGGATGGCCTGCGTCTGCCGCACCTGTTCCAGGGCGGCCGTCAGGTCATGGTTGGCGATTTCCAGTTTCTGCTCATGCAATTTGCGCTCGGTGATGTCGAAATTGGCGCCGGCGATTTTCACCGGCTTCCCGTCATTGCCGGTTATGACTTCCAGTTTGTCGTGAATAAATCTCTCTTGCCCATCCGGCCTTGTTATCCGCATGTCAAACTCGGCTTTCCGCAGTTTCCCGGACAATATATCGGGGAAATAATCCTCAATTTTTTTTCTGTCTTCCGGATGGATCAGGCTGATGAACTTATCAAAGGTGGGTTCAAACGCCCCCGGCTCGAAACCGAAAATCCTGAATGATTCGTCGGACCATGTCCCCTTCCCCGTTAGCAAATCCATATCCCAATTGCCAACATGGGCAAGCTCTTGCGCGTTTGCGAGCTTCTCACGGCTTTTTACCAATTCGTCTTCCATCGCTTTGCGCCCGGTGATGTCGTGGAATACCGTCAACCCGCGGTTGCCGAAGAACGAAAAATCAAAGGTGATATTGCGCCGGTTCCCGTCCTTGCGGACAACCACTGTTTCCATGGGGACAAAGGCCTCCCCCGTGCGCATCACCGCTTCCACACGGCGGTTCCACAGCGTCTTCACTTCCTCGCGGTAGGACGGGTCGGGATAGGCGCGGGGCCACCACTCTTCCACGGTGGGGATGTCGGCAAGGTCATACCCGAAGGTCTCGATGAATTTTCCGTTGAGCAGGAGTATCCGCTGCTCTTCATCGGTCAAGGCCATCGGCACCGGGGAATTTTCCAATATCCTCTTGAAGTCTTCGCGGCTTTTCCGCAACGCCTCTTCCGCTTTCGCGCGTTCCGTCATATCCACAATCATGGCGGAAATCGTATCATCCGCAATGACCGCGCTGTAAAGAACGGTTATTGTTTTTCCCGTCTTGGTGAGCATTTCGGCTTCAAAGTTTGCCCGGCCGGAACTTTTGAGGGCCTCAATCATTTTTATCCGGTCTTCCTGATTTTTCCACATTGGGGGGGCGGTGGGGATCAATTCGTCGAGCGAGCCGTATTCAAACATTTCCAGAAGCGCGTTGTTCGCATAAAGCATTTTGCCGCCGAGAGTGGATTGTATAACGCCCGCGATGGCGTTTTCCGCCAATCCCCTGTACTTTTCCTCGCTGGCGCGCAGAAGGTCGTCGGCCTCTTTGCGCTCCGAGATGTCCTGCACGATGAGCGTAAACGCGCGGCGCGTACCCTCCGCCCAGGGGCGGCCGGAAATAATGACCGGAAACCTGGTTCCGTTGCGCCGTAGCATGGTGCATTCCATCGCCTCCTCCATCGAGGGAATGGAAAAGGCGCACTCGGACATGAGCATGGAGAATGGTTTCCCCGACAGCGCTTTCGCCGGATAGTCGAACATCCGCTCCACCGCGTTGTTGGCGTAGAGGATGTTGGCGGCGGCGTCGATGGTGATAATTCCTTCGGAGGCATTCTCAAGGATGCTTCGCAACGTCTCCTCACGCGCCATCAGGCGCGGCATCATCGGCGTCACCACCCGCAGATAAACCAAACCGCCCCCCAAAACCAGTATCAGGGTCACCAGAAACGATTCAATGCCGTGTTGTATAAATGGAGCCTCTATCTCGGCCAGATCGAGCTTGACGACAACGGCAACGTCCAGCGAAGGGATTGGCTCGTAGGCCGCCAGCACCGGAACGCCGCGATAGTCCTCGCCGGCAATCGTCCCGGACTTGCCCTTCAGCGCGAGCTTAATAGGCTCCTCCTCGCCAACTGTGTCAAATGGGATTTTTTCAGGAAATCCTTGTGGCTTATTGCGATGGCGTATAAGCCACCGGATGGAATCCCCTTCCCTGCGCACCACGGCAAATGATCCCGTGTCGCCGAAACTGCCGAAGGAAGAAACGATCTCCCGGTAACTCATTAATGCATCGTCAATAGTATACGGCTGGCCGAGCAGGCGGGCGTCCTCTTTTTCGTGCCGGGCAAAGGATTCGATGGTCTGCGCGTGGCTTTTCGCCAAATAGGTCAGAATTACCCCCTCTTGACGGAGGGCGAGGCGGTAGAGATGCCAGTTGGTAATGCCGATCGCGGCAAGCGCCAAAAACAAAGTTCCGGCGACAAGGAAAGTAAGCCTCTTTTTAATATCGGCAGACGAGAGGCCATTTTTCATCTCACAAGCTCCATGCTTGTCATTCTTGATTGGGTACCACAGGTTTCAACCTGTGGTTGCGCGGGCAGGAGCAAGCGGCAAATCCCCTTTCGCGGCCTCACAGCCACGCAACAGGTTGAAACCTGTTGTACCGGGCCTGATGTGGCGTTCACATTGCCGCCTGTGGACGGATAACCTGCACTTCGGCCTTGACAAGGCCCAGCTTGTGCAAAACCTTACACTGTTCTATCTCCTCCGTGCCCAGCGGGTGCCCCAGCGCCATCAGGATCAGGCCATCTTCTGTTTTTAGGTCGGCGGCCAGCGTCATGCCCGGCGTCAAGTGCCGGAGGTCAACCGTGGTCACCGCCTGCGCCTTTTTCCGAAATTCCTCCACCACCGCTTCAAGCGCCTCGATAATGTCGCGCTGAAAACATTTTTCCGCCCGCTTGTAGAGATTTTTAAACGCGTAATCCTCCTTCGCCATCCGCGAGTCGAACGTCTCTTTCGAGAAACGGCGGCGCGTGACCATTTCGTCATAGGCATTCACCACCCCCAATATCCGCGCGCCAAGGGGTATTTGCCCGCCTTTAAGACCGTCGGGAAAACCGGTTCCGTCCAGCATCTCCAGATGGCTGCGCAGGATACCGCCGATATGGGCCAATTCGTCCGAAGGGGCGATGATATTCTGGGCAAACACCGGGTGCTGCCTCACCATAGCCATTTCTTCCTTCGAAAGGGATTCAAAAGAGGTTTCCAGCAGCCGTTTCGGCACGGCAAAGGTGCCGATGTCGTGCAAGAGGCCGGCCAGCTCGATATCCATCACCTCGTGGTTGGCCAGCTTAAGCCGCCGGCCCGTTTCCCCCGCAAGCAACGCCACGCGCTTCAGATGCCCCCCCAGATACGGGTCGTGCATTTCCAGCAGTCCCACCAGTATCTTTATCGAAACAACAAAATTCCGCCGGAGCTTGTTGTTGAGTTCCTCTATTTTTTCGGTGCGGAGGTTCACCATATCTTCAAGGTTGTTTTGGTAGGCCGAGACGCTTTTTTCCAGTTCCCTGTTGCGCATCGCCTTTTTCACCTCCAGCAGGAGGGAATCGAGGTCTATCGGCTTCGTCAGGTAACCGTATGCGCCGTTCTGCACACAGAACATCGCCACTCCGATGTCGCCGATGGCGGTAACCATTATCACCTGCGTATCCGGCAGGGCCTCCTTGATTTCCAGCAGCGCCTCCGTCCCCTTTTTCTTCGGCAGGCCGATATCGAGCAGCACCACGTCGGGCTTTTGGGCTTTGGCCGTAACGACCGCTTCCGCGCCGTCAAAAGCGGCATGAACCGTAAACCTCTTCGACTGAAGGAACGAGACGATGAGTTCCGCCTCTTTATGTTCGTCGTCAACCACAAGAACCGTGTCATAGGCCATCGGATAACCCCATCATGGATATTATTTTATGGTAACTAACGTCATTATACACGTTGTATCCGGCCAGGTCTTCGTCATTCCGGACGCGTTAATTGGCGGATGAATAAACGAAAGCCTATCGGCTCCCCCGATATGGTATCTTGGTGTTCCCTGTTTGGCCGCCGTCAAATCGGGCTTTCGCGCCCCGAAAAAGCCACAGGAGATTGGAACAAACATATGGCCATTAAAGCGACAATATTCAAGGTCAAGCTTCAGGTTTCGGACATGGATCGGGCCTATTACGACGACCTCGCGCTGACCGTTGCCCAACACTCGTCTGAAACCGATGAACGGACGATGGTGCGTCTGCTAGCCTTTGCCCTGCACGCATCGGACGGATTGAAATTCACCGAAGGGGTCTCCGCCGAGGATGAACCGGATATCTGGCAAAAAAGCCTTTCTAACGAGATCGAGCTATGGATCGATGTCGGCCTTCCCGATGAAAAGAGGATCAGGAAAGCCTGCAACCGCGCGAAACAGGTTTTCATTTACGCTTATGGAGGGCGGATGGTTGAGCCGTGGTGGCAACTGATAGGTGAAAAATTGGCCCGTCATGAAAACCTTAAAGTGATTGCCCTGCCCCCGGCGGCAACCCGGTTATTGGGGGAGATGGCCCGGAAAACAATGACGCTGCAGTGCACCATCCAGGATGGGCAAATATGGATTGGCGATTCCACGAACAACGTTTTTGTGGAACCCGAATTGCTGTACGGCACGGTTTGAAGGAAATACGCGGCGTCAGGCCCGTTTAAGAATCGCCTCCATGGCGGCGAGCAGCTTGTCTTTTTTTATCGGCTTCGTCAGATGGGCGTCGCACCCGGCCTCGATGCTGTTGTTTACGTCTTCCTGATAGGCGTTGGCCGTCAGCGCGATTATTGGCGTCCGCGGTTTATCATTTTCTTTTTCATAAATTCTGATCTCTTTGGTGGCCGTGTATCCGTCCTTCACGGGCATCTGCACATCCATAAGCACGAGGCCATATGACCCGGCCATAAACTTTTCGACCGCCTCTAGGCCGTTTTCGGCCAATTCAATCTTATAGGGGGATTTTTTTAGATATGCCTTGATGAGCAACTGATTATCCCTGGCATCCTCGACCAGAAGAATGTTCTGCCAGGCATCTCCGCCACCCAGCCCAACCACGATTTTCCCCCTATCCCTCTCGATCAATATTTTTTTCAGTTCGCTGACCACGTCCTTCCCGCCGATGGGCGACACCAGACAACAATTAGGGCCCAATGCGCCTCCTTCGGGTTTATTCACACAGAGGCTTTCAGAAGTGATCGTGAGCATCCGCGTATTGCCGATGCCGGATAATTTACGGCCTTTCTCCGATGCAAGCGAACACGCATCGCCCCGGTTTACGTCGCAATAGTTGAGGATAACCTCAACCGGCGAACCGGCGGCGGATGCGGCGGCAAACTCCCGCGTGAGTTCGCTTACAGAGCCGGCTTGCCGGACCAATGCCCCCCTCCGTTCCAACAAACCGGCGATTCTGTTTCTTTCCGCGCGGTCTTCGAAATAAACAAGCAGCGGCATTCCCGGCAAATCGTTATCCGGCGACGCCGCCGATCCCTTTAATTTCCCCGGCTTAAACCGCGCCGAAAAGGTAAAGGTGCTCCCCTTGCCCGGCTCGCTTTCCAGGCGGATATCGCCCCCCATCTTTTCCGCCAGCATTTTGGATATCGCCAGCCCCAACCCGGTTCCGCCATACTTCCGCGTAACGGAAGCGTCGGCCTGCCTGAAGCGTTCAAAAAGAATGCGTTGCTTTTCTTTTGGAATCCCGATTCCCTGGTCGGTAACCGCAATTTCCACCTTCGAAGCATCGCCTTCCTGCGCGCAAACAACCTTGACCAGAATGGTTCCGCGCGATGAAAACTTCACCGCGTTACTCATCAGATTCAAAAGCACCTGGCGCAACCGAACCTGATCGCCCAGAAGATAATGATCGATAATCCGTTCATCGGTCACTGATAGCGCCAACCCTTTCTGCTGTGCGCGGGGCGAAATAATGGCAACCGCCATGTCCACCGTTTCCTTAAGATCAAACTCGGCCTCCTCAAGATCCAGTTGACCCGCCTCGATTTTCGCGAAATCAAGGATGTCGTTAATAAGGTGGAGCAGGTTCTCCGATGCCCCCCGGAAGACGTGGAGATACCTCTTTTGCTCGTCGTCCAGGCGGGTCTCCGCTAACAGATCGGCCATGCCGATGATGGCGTTCAATGGCGTCCGTATCTCGTGACTCATGTTGGCCAGAAAATCGCTTTTGTACTGGTTGGCCTTTTGCGCTTCCGCCGCGGCCATCTCGGCGCTTTCTTTTGCCGATTCCAGGGAGCGCTCGGCGATTTTTTGATCGGTGATATCAAAGCCGATTCCCAGGAACCCGGTAACCCTTTTTTGTGCGTCAAATAGCGCCGTCACCGAAAGACGGACGGGAAATGCCGTCCCATTCTTCCGTTTGTACATCCAATCGTTTTCATCCGGCGCTCCCAGCCGTGCCTTGGCCACAAAAACCTGAAATCCTGGTTCAACCACCATTCCCAATTCCGCCGAAAGCACCTTTGCCCTTTTTTGCACCTCTTCCGGGTCGTGCAAAATCGCGGGCGTTTCCTTATCAACCATCTCGCTGGCGGTGTACCCCAACATTTTTTCCGCACCGCGATTCCACGATTTAATCGTGCCATTAACATCGGTGGAAATTATGCTGTAGTTGGCGCTGTCAAGGATCGCCCGCTGAAAGGAAGTGGTATCGCGGAGTTTATCTTCCACCGTTTCCATTTCCCGTATTATCCGGGCCAGTTTCTCATTGGTGGTCTTCAAATCGCGCGTCCGGTCACGCACCTCCGCCTCCAGACCCGTGGTTGCCTTTTCCAACCGGTCCGCCATTTTATTGAATGATTCAGCTAAATGGCCTATTTCATCCGCCCCCCTGATCGGCACCCGCTGTGTCAAATCCCCTTTTGCCAACGCAAGTGTCGCCATTTCCAAGGCGTTGATCGGCCAGAAAATAGCCCTTCCAATCCAAACGCCGAAAAGAATTATCATCAAAACAATGACCGATAGCGCCACATACGCGATACGTTCAAGTTCATGCACATTGGCAAGTGCCTCTTTGCTGGTGATTTTCACCGCCAAGCTGATACGGGCCGTCGGCAAATACCGCCACGCGGCAATGACTTCAAGTCCACGGTAATCCAGTAGAATCCCCTCCCCCCTTCCACCGGCCAGTCCCCTTAAGGAAGGAGTATCACTCATGGTCTTGGGAAACTCGGAAAGCTTGGCCGGAACGCCTGAACGATTCTCTCCCGACCTGAAAAAAATATTTTTGTCTTTAACCCGTCCGGCTATGACACTTTCCACGAATTTGCCGAGGCCCGCATTATCCGCAATAACTTTCTCGTATTGCCTGCTGTCCACCTGAACCGCCAATACCCCCACCAACCGTCCGTTATCCAGCACCGGTGAAGCGACAAAGGCCGCCAACTCTTTTGAAGGGCTGTAATCAGTGTATTGCGAAAAATCTGTTTCAAAGGTTGTTGCGGCGATCCGCGTTACCCGCGCCAATTCCTCGTCACGGTACTGGCCGGAAAAAAGGTTCGTCCCAAAATCACTTTCATGCTTGTAGGAGAGGATGACATTGCCATCGGTGTCAATCAGGAAAATATCGTAATACCCGTAATCGTCTATATATCTTTCATAGGATGCCCGTATACGTGACTCCTCTTTTTTAAATAGAGGCGAAGCGGCTCCATGCCGCTTAACCAACTGATGAAGCGTTTTCATATCGTTAACGGTCTCCCGGATTCCAGCCATCGATTTAACATCGGTTTTCCGTTCGCGGATATAGCTCTCTATTTCTTTGGCTTTGTTGTCGGCGATCAGTCCAAGAGAGGCCTTGGATCTTTCCACAATGGAATCACGGTATCTGGCGAACATGCCATAGACGATTATGACCGACGGCAACAGTGTGAACAAAATAACAGCGATAATCAGACGGTTCCTGATGGAGGTCATACCGCCTTCACTTCAGCGCCGCCGCGGCTAGGGCCAGCCACTGGCTCTTTGGGTGGAATTCCGGGAACGGAGAGGGCTTGATGGTATTCGTGGAAGACCAAACGATGTCGAACTGTCCGTCGCCCTTCGCTTTGCCAATGCTGACGCTTTGCCAGAGATGCCGGGATTCTCCATCAACGGAGACGATGCCTTGCGGCGAGTTTAAGCTTCCATGCAGTATCTGCATGTTCACCGCTTCGGGGGCGGCAACACCCGACCCCTGAACCGCTTCCGCCCACAAGTGAATGCCAAAGTAGGTCTTCAGCATCGGATCGCCTATCACGCGCCCATTGCCGTATTTCTTCTTGAACTTGGCGACAAATTTGGCGTTCTTTTCGGATTTCAGGCTCTGGAAATAGCTCCAGACCGCATAGTGTCCCGTGGTGAGATCGGGGTAGCTGGCAATATCCGGCTCGGCCAGGCTGAAAGAAACTACCGGTGTGGACGAGGCCGCCAGCCCCCGCTCCTTTAGCGCCGTGAAGAAATGAAAGTTGGTCGTTCCGTTGATAGTGTTCAGCACAACATCCGGTTTCTTCCGTTCGATTTCGGCGGCGACCTCCCGCGCTTCCGTTCCCCCTAGGGGAAGGTAGGTTTCGCCCAGTATCACGGCCCCCTGGGCCAGCGCGATTTCCTTGATGATGATATTGGCGACGCGCGGAAACACATAATCCGAGCCGACCAGAAATATCCGTTTACCGTGATTTTGCATCGCCCATACCAGCCCTGGAACAATCTGCTGATTCGGAGCCGTGCCAAGGTAAATGATGTTTTTCGATTCCTCCATCCCCTCGTATTGCAACGGATATAGCAATAGATGGTTGTGGCGCTCAACCACAGGTTTTACCGCTTTGCGGCAGGCCGAGGTCCAACACCCAATGATGGCCGATACCTTTTCCTCCGTGATCAGTCTCTCCGCTTCGCGCGCGAATTGGCTCCAATCCGATCTGCCGTCCGCCACCACCGGCGCCAACGGCGCGCCCCGAAGGCCGCCCGCCTGATTGATTTCGTCCACGGCGAGAAGCGCGGCATCGACCAGCGGTTGCTCCGTTTTAGCCATGTTCCCGGTAAGGGAAAAAAGGATGCCGATTTTTACGGGCGGCGGCTTTGGTTTGTGGAAAATCGAAAACAAAAGACCAGAAACGATAAGCACGGCAAGGCTGATAACGAACACCCGTATCGAACCTAATATTTTCATAATGCTTATTTTATCACCCCCACCCCGGAAGGCCAATGCATTGACCAACGGCCCGCCAACGGCTATATAGTAGGACATGTTTAGAAAAGCCGCGCTACCCGCGCTATCGCTTCTGGCGGCGGTTGCATTCGCCGCCGTTACCGGCATTGTTAATCCGTCCGAAAAGGTGAACGCCCTGTGGATAGTCGTCGCCACAGCTTCCATCTACGTCATCGCCTATCGCATCTACGGGGCGTGGATAGCGGCAAAAGTACTTTCCATCAACGAAAATAACGTCACCCCCGCCTACCGCCTTTACGACGGGATGGATTACGAGCCGACCAACCGGTGGGTGCTTTTCGGCCACCACTTTGCCGCCATCGCGGGCGCGGGGCCGTTGATCGGCCCGATGCTGGCGGCGCAGTTCGGCTACCTGCCGGGCTTCCTTTGGATATTGATCGGCGCGGTGTTCGGCGGCGC
>JAHFEK010000076.1 GCA_023248495.1 Nitrospinales bacterium | reverse complement strand
CCGATCGGCTGTTACAGCCCGCGGGATCTGATAAAAGCGCACCACCTCAACCCCGAGGAAGCTTTGGAGGCTTTTGCGCAGGTGCGGGGAAAAAAATTTCTTGCCGTCCACTGGGGCGCGTTCGACATGACCGACGAACCGTGGGACGAGCCGCCCGCGCGCCTGATGGCGGATGCGGCGCGGCGCGGGCTTTCGGCCGACGGGCGCATCAACGTCGTCCGCATCGGCGACACCCTGGATTGGTAGCCCGTTAGATTGTCATCCTGATCTGCAATCGAAGGATCTCATTCGGGATATGGTTTCTTCGTTGCACCCGGAATGACAACAGCTATTCTCCGGTCTGCCCCAGCTTCAGGTTATCCAGCGTGCCGGCGATTTTGACCGCCTGCACGTTGGCCTTGTCAAACTGCGTATTCGCGTTGGCGATGTGCTTGCCCAGCACGTCGAAAGTCTCCTGAAATTTTTGGAAGTTCACCTGCAAATCCAGTATTACGTGGATGATTTCCTGCGCGCGCTTTTCCACCGCCATTCCGCGGAACCCGATGGCAAGCGCCTGGAAATAGACGAACAGGAAATTCGGCGAGGCCGGCACCACCCGCATATCCATCAGCGCCTGATGCAACTCGTGGTTGCCGGCGATCTCAAGAAACACCCCTTCGGCGGGAACGAACATGATGGCGAAATCGAGCGTCACCTGCGGCACGATATACCGAGTGGCTATCTCCTTGGCCCGCTTGCGCACGTCGCCGTGGAATTGGGATAGAAATTTATCCCGCTCCGGTCCGGGCGGGGCCTCGTAATATTTGACGAGGTTCGCCGCCGGAAATTTGCTGTCGATGCAAAGCACGCGCTCTTCCAAAAGGATGGCGGCGTCGACTATTCCTTCACCGACTTTGTGTTGGAAGCGAAGCCGGTCGTCGGGCACCGCCTGTTTCAGCAACAGTTCCATTTGCCATTCGCCGTAACTGCCGCGGCTTTTTGAGCCTTCAAGTATCTGGTTCAGGTTGCGGATGTCACCGCCGATTTCAACCATGCGGCTGGACGCGGCTTTGAGGTCGGCGGTTTCCTTGATCAGTTTTTCCAGCCGTTCGGTCATGAGTTGTTGCGATTTGCCGAGGGTGTCGGCGATCTCCCTGCGGCCATGCTGCATCGATTCCGCCAGCTTTCCCTGTGTATCGCCGAAGCCCGTGGTGATGGCGGCGCGGCTTTCCTCGCGCACGCGGGTGATGGTTTCGAGCAGCGTCTTGGTCTGGCCGATGAGCTGCGCGTTAAGGGTCTGCTGCATGAGGGCGATATCCTGCTTCATCCCGGCGTCGAGCGCGGCAGATTTTTTCCCCAGCGCGTAAGCGGCGGTCCCGGCGATGGCGGCGGCTCCCGCGATTAAAAGTCCTTCCATCAAATCCATTACCGGTATTATCCACGAAAAGTTAGGGGTACAAAACGTTTTAACCTTGTGGTTGTCCCGTTAGGGGCAAGAGCTCTTGTCTCCTCTGGAGACAACCACGGAATGAATTCCGTGGTACCTATAACCGGGTTCAGCCGAAGGAGTAGAAAAGGAGCTTGGTGTCGCCATACCGTTTTTCCTTAATCGGCTCGAACTCCGGCGGTTGAAGGCTTTTAGCCGGCATCTCCAAAATAAAAATGCCGTCGGGAAGCAGCGCCCGCGCGTTGTGCGCAGCGGTCAGCAGGGCGGATCTCCCATCCCAGTCATACGGCGGATCGCAATATATGAAATCGAACCGGTTACCCGCTTGCCCGCAGCCGCGTAAAAATTCCACCGCGTCCTGCTTTACCACCCTCGTTTGGGCGGGAGTGGGGAGCATCTTGCTTACCTTTTCTATGTTCTGGCGGATGATAACCACCGTCGGGAGGTGGTGTTCCACGATGGTCACGGAGACCGCGCCGCGGCTAAGCGCTTCACAGCCGATCGCACCGGTGCCCGCGAAGAGGTCGCAGAAGGAATCCCCTTCCACCTCGATCATGTTGAATAGCGCCTGCCGCACCTTGTCTGGCGTGGGGCGTATTTTTTTATTGCCCGGCCCGGCCAGTGTGCAGCCGCGCGCGTGTCCTCCGACGATTCTCATAGTGTGGAAGGATACCACGCCCCGCGAACCGGCAAAAAAATAATCAGCGGTGGTCCCCTCCAGGCAGGTGCAAATTTTAATGTGTACGTGGGCCCAAAGGCCCGAGCGGTTGGCGCGGTGCGCCAAACCCGCCTGCTAGAGCTATTTTCCCGGAGGGGGCTACTTGACGTGAACCGGTTTGACGTTCCAGATTTCTTCGGCGTACTCCTTAATGGTGCGGTCGCTGGAGAATTTCCCCATGTTGGCGGTGTTCAAAATCGACATTTTGTCCCAGCGGTCTTTATCGCGGAAGGCGGCCGACACCTTGTCCTGGCATTCAATGTATGAGGCGTAGTCGGCCAGCAGCATGAAGTGATCGCCCCTGTCGAGCAGGTTCTCCACTATCGGCGCGAACAGCATTTGATTAAACGGCGAGAAATAGCCGCCGGCGATCATATCAAGGGCCTTTTTCAGTTCCGCGTTCGATTCGTAATAGTCGCGCGGGCGGTAGCCTTTCGCCTTCAGGACGGCCACATCGGCGGTGGTAAGGCCGAAGATGAAGATGTTATCGCCGCCAACCTCTTCCATGATCTCTATGTTGGCGCCGTCCAGCGTGCCGATGGTGAGCGCGCCGTTGAGGGCGAACTTCATGTTGCCGGTGCCGGAGGCTTCAAGGCCCGCGGTGGAAATTTGCTCCGAGAGGTCGGCGGCGGGGATGGCCTTCTCGGCCAGCGAGACCCGGTAGTTGTTCAGAAAGACGACCTTCAGTTTATCCCCAACCTGCTTGTCATTATTCACCACGTTCGCCACCGAATTGATCAGCTTGATGATCAGTTTTGCCATGGTGTAGGAAGGGGCCGCTTTGCCGCCGAACATAACGGTGCGCGGCGTGTGGCCGTTTTTTGGATCGGCTTTGATGCGGTTGTACAGGGTGATGACATGCAGAACATTGAGCAACTGCCGTTTGTATTCGTGGATCCGCTTCACTTGCATGTCGAAAAGGGAGTCAACGGAGACCGTGATGCCGTTCTCCTCCTTGATGTAATGTGCCAGCCGTTCTTTGTTCTCTCTCTTCGCCGCGCGCCACGCGGCACGGAAGGCGGCGTCCCCCGCCAGCGGTATCAGCCCTTTCAGCTTGTCGAGGCCGGAAACCCACCCTTCGCCGATTTTGCTGGTAATCAGCTTCGAGAGCGCCGGGTTGCATTTCCGCAGCCAGCGCCGGGGGGTAATGCCGTTTGTCTTGTTGTTGAACCGCGCGGGAAATATTTCGAAAAAATCTTTCATGACATTGCTTTTCATCAACTCGGTGTGCAACGCGGAAACGCCGTTCACCGAGTGGGATCCGACGATGGCGAGATGGGCCATGCGAATCATTTTTTCGGGGCCCTCTTCGACAATGGAAACCCGCCGCAACATTTCGGGGTCGCCGGGAAAAGTGTGCGCCACTTGTTCGAGGAAACGCTGATTGATTTCGTAAATGATCTGGAGATGGCGTGGCAGCATGGCGCCCATCAGCGAGGCCTGCCACTTTTCCAGCGCTTCGGGCATGAGGGTGTGATTGGTGTAGCCGAAGGTTTTGACGGTGATCTCCCACGCCGCGTCCCAAGCATACCCTTCTTTATCCAAGAGGATGCGCATCATCTCGGGAATAGCCAGCACCGGGTGCGTATCGTTGAGATGGATGGCTACTTTATCCGGGAATGTCTCGAAGGTTTTGTTGTGTTTCTTGAAACGCCGGTAGATGTCCTGCAACGTGGCGCAAACGAGGAAGTACTGTTGCTTGAGGCGGAGTTCCTTTCCTTCCGCGAAGTGGTCGCTGGGATAGAGAACTTTCGAGATGGTTTCGGACATCATCTTGCTTCCCAGGGCGCGGATGTAGTCGCCCTGATTGAAGTAGCCAAGATCGAAATCGCGCGATGAGCGGGCGGCCCACAGCCGCATGTTGATGACGTGGTTGTTGTTGTAGCCGGGAATGGGAGTATCGTAGGCCATCGCCATGACCTCTTCGGTATCCACCCATTCGTTGCGCAACTTTCCCTGATTGTCGACGAACTGGTCTACCCGCCCGTTGAAATGCACCGAAAAGAGATGTTCCGGCCGCGCGAATTCCCACGGATTGCCGTGGCGCAGCCAGTTGTCCGGCACCTCCACCTGCGTGCCATCGACGATTTTTTGGTAGAAGAGGCCATATTCGTAATGGATGCCGTAGCCGTAGGAGGGTATCTCCATCGTGGCGAGCGAGTCGAGGAAACATGCGGCGAGCCGGCCCAAGCCGCCGTTGCCCAGCCCGGCGTCCCACTCCATCTCGCGGATTTCCTCCAGGTCGAAGCCGATCTGGTGCAAAGCATCGTGACAGGTGTCCATCATTCCCATGTTGACAAGGCTGTTCCCCAGCGTACGGCCGCTGAGGAATTCAAGCGAGAGGTAATAAAGCCGTTTGGCATCGGATTCGTAATAGGCGTTTTGGGTTTTTATCCAGCGCTCGATAAGGCGGTCCCGAATGGCGTAGGCGGTGGCGTTGTAATAGTCCCAAACTTTTGCCCGTTGGGGATCTTTCGCCAAGGTGGATACGATGTGATCCTTTATCAGGTGGACGAGCCTGTCGACTTCAGGATTCTTTGCTACCGATGCGTTCCCCTTGACCACTTCTTTTTCCATCGCCGCTCCCTGTATTTATCCGTAACAGTTAAGGCTGTGAAATATCAGGCAACATCCTGATATTTCACAGGCAATTTCGTCCGGGCTTTCTATAGGTGCTATTGTTTCAAATCCGTTTTGATAATGCAAGAAACACGGTGATTTTTGGGCATCCGTTGGTGGGGGGGGGAGGGATTAAATATCCCCTCCTATTAACAGGAGGGGGATTTTTGGTTGTTGAGGCAAAGGGGTTAGTGGACAAGATCCTCGAATGAGGTTAGCCGTTTGATGTCGTTGTAGCGGTCCACGATGTGGTGCATGGTCAGGCTGGTGAGCTTGTTGAGGCTGAATGCCTCGACATTGAATGAGGCAAGCGCGCTGCCGACGATCATTGCCTGGCGGATGGTCTCGCCGGATACTTCGCCGCGCCGGGCGAGGTAGCCCATCACGCCGCCGGCGAAGGTGTCGCCCGCCCCGGTCGGATCGTATACATTTTCCAGCGGATAAGCGGGGGCGGAAAAAATCTCATCGCCGAATAAGGCGATTGATCCATATTCCCCTTGTTTGATGATGACGGTTTTGGGTCCCATCTTCCGGATGGCGTTACCGGCTTTGATAAGGCTGGAGTGACCGGTCAATTCACGCGCTTCCATTTCGTTAACCACCACGAGATCGACCATTTCGATTGCCTTCTTCAGCGATTCCTTTTTCGTTTCAATCCAGTAATTCATGCTGTCGAGCGCGATCAGTTTAGGCCCCTTGAGTTGCTTGATGACTTTTATTTGGAGATCCGGATCGATATTGCCCAAGAAGACGAAGGGGGTATTGCACTGTTCCTCATCAAGATGGGGATCGAACTGCATGAGGACGTTGAGCTGGGTATCCAGCGTTTTCGCCACGTTTAGGTCGTACCCGTAGGCGCCGCGCCAGCGGAATGTCTGGCCGTCCGCCTTGACCAATCCTTTGGTGTTGATGTCATGTTTTTCGAACACCTTCATGTATTCAGCGGGGAAATCTTTTCCGATGACCGCCACCAGTTTGACGCCGGCAAAGTAACTGGCCGACACGGAGAAGTAAGTGGCGCTTCCGCCCAAAACCGATTCGGCTTCGCCGAACGGCGTTTTTACGGAATCGATGGCGACGGTGCCGATCACCAGCAGATTTTTTTTATCCCCTTTTTGGTATGTCATGCAAACTCCCTTTTGGATTTGTTTCCGCGAATCACGGAAAATAGACCATGCTTGTTTTTTTAAACTCCCGGTTGCTGTACAGCATCCGGTACTCCTTTATGCCGGTGGCTTCGGATATCCGCTTCGCCACCGCTTCGCAGTCCTCTTTGCTTTCGCCGTGAATCATGGTGAAAAGATTGTAGGGCCAATCAGCGTATGAGGGGCGCTCGTAGCAGTGGCTCACCTCGCGGAAAGAAGCCATGATCTCGCCTAGCCGTTGGCGGTCCGCCTCGTTTGGCACGGGCCACACCCCCATGCCGTTGGCGCTGAACCCGGCCTTCTGGTGACGCAAAATGGCGCCGAAGCGGCGTATCCACTTTTTTTCTTTGTAGCGCTTTATTTTTTCGACCACTTCCTGTTCGGTGATGCCCGCGGCATCGGCGATATCTTTGTAGGGGCGCAGCGATAGCGGGATGTTCTCTTGCAGCGCCTTCATGATCTTTTTATCGAGCGCGGATATTTCGGGGTTCATTCTTCGTCCTCCGCCGCGGCGGCGGGGTCTTTGCCGTCCTTGAATTTGAAATCCACCTTGATCTTGAATGTTTTGATGGCGGGCATATTGCGGATCTCGGCGCAGCCGGTCGCATCCTGAATTTCTTTCAGAATCTGGCTGATGCGGGCGGGCGATTCGGCAATTACGGTGAACCAGACGTTGTATGCGTGGTTGCGCTGGTAGTTGTGG
>JAHFEK010000045.1 GCA_023248495.1 Nitrospinales bacterium | reverse complement strand
AAGTGGCCCTTATCGCCGTCATGCGGAAACTGCTGCACATCGCCTACGGCATTCTTAAGAACAAAACCGTCTTTAACCCGAAATTGCATATGAAAACGGCTTGACGCGCAAGACCGTATCTGCCCGAATGCCTGTTATAATCCATCGAATATTTACAGGAGGTCGGCATGCGTAACTTTGCCTTCGCGGTCTTGCTCTTTCTCGCCGCGCCCGCCGCCGCGGATCAGTCATCGGCCCCCGCTTCAGCCCCCTATTCCATCGGGCCGGACAGCGCCGCATCGTACCACGCATTCGCCAAGATGTTTTTTTTAATACCGAATACTATTGATGGCACTACCGGCAAAGTTACCGGCTCCATCGGCGTCGACGGGGCGGTTAATGGGAAGCTCGTCATCGACGCGGCGTCATTTGAATCCGGCATCGGCAAGCGCGACGAGCATATCCGCGAGATTCTGGAGACCGGCAAATTCCCCGTCATCGAATTCGTCCTCGCCTCGGCTGAGCCGGTCACCCCGGGCGATCCATCCAGCTATACCGGCCCTAAAACGGTGCGGGGCAGCCTGACCGTTCACGGCGTTACCAAGGAAATTTCGTTTCCGGCCACGGTAAAAGCGGAGGGCGAATCGTACATTATCGACGGCGCGGTGGAGGTGAAATATACGGATTTTGGAATAGAGCCGCCCACATTCGGCGGGATAGTAAAACGGGCCGAAGACCGGATCACCTTGAAAGCGCATTTGGTGGCCCTCCCTGCGAAGTAGAACCCGTTGGCAGGCACGGCAATCCCGCCGTGCGGTCGGCCCAACGGGCCGAACCTCTCTGAGCATGAAGCATGAGATTGCTTCGTTAACACTCGCAATGACCGTTATTTGTCATTGCGAGGCCATCGCAGGTGGCCGCGGCAATCTCCGTTGGTAGGCACGGCAATCTCCCTCTTGCGGAGGATTTCCGGGGCGGGTTGTTTTACCAGTCCCGCCCCTCCCTTGCCGTGCGATCGGCCCAACGGGCCGAACCTCTCTTGGCGCTACGCGCCAACGTACACAATAAATTGTGTACCTACCGGGGAGATTGGCAAAACCCGCTATTCTTTGCGACAATAGCGCTCTATGAAACATGGCACCATCATCATCAAGGGCGCGCGCGAGCACAACCTCAAGAACATCGACCTGGAGCTTCCGCGCGACAAGCTGATCGTCTTCACCGGGCTATCCGGTTCGGGCAAGTCCTCCCTCGCCTTTGACACCATTTACGCCGAGGGGCAACGCCGCTATGTGGAATCGCTTTCCGCTTACGCCCGCCAGTTTTTGGAGCAGATGGAAAAGCCCGACATCGACCTCATCGAGGGGCTTTCCCCCGCGATATCCATCGAGCAAAAAACCACCAGCAAAAATCCCCGTTCCACCGTCGGCACGGTGACGGAGATTTACGATTACCTCCGCATCCTGTTCGCCCGCGTCGGCACCGTGCATTGCTACAACTGCGGCAAGGCCATTGAATCGCAGACCGTGTCGCAGATCGTGGATCAACTGATGCTGCTGAAAGAAGGGACGCGCATACACGTCATGGCCCCGGTGGTGAAAGACCGCAAGGGCGAATACAAAAAAGAGCTGGCCGCCCTGAAATCAAAGGGGTTCGTCCGCGCCCGGATAGACGGTGCAATGCACTCGCTGGACGAAGAGATCACCCTCGAAAAAACCTATAAGCACTCCATCGACGTGGTGATAGACCGGCTGGTGATAAAGCCCGGCCTCGACCGGCGGCTGGCCGACAGCGTGGAACTGGCGCTGAACATGGGCGAAGGTTTTATGGCCGTGAGCGACGAGGACAACAAAAAGGAATTCATCTTCTCGCAAAAATTCGCCTGCGTGAAATGCGGCATCTCCTACCCGGCGGTGGAGCCGCGGATGTTCAGCTTCAACAATCCGCACGGCGCGTGCCAAACCTGCACCGGCCTCGGCGTAAAACAGGTGGTCACCGAAGACCTCGTCGTCCCCGATAAAAAACTCTCCCTCGCGGAAGGGGCGGTGAAACCGTGGGGCGACAAAACCCAGCACTACCACCGCGCCATGCTGGAATCGCTGGCCGAGCACTTCGGTTTTAGCTGGGAAGAAACCCGCTGGATGGACATCCCCAAAGAGACGCGCAAAAAAATCCTCAACGGCGCGGGGGCCGAAGAGATCCGCTTCAAGTATCTCAAGGACGGGCGGAAGGCCTACTACATCGGCGAATACGAAGGGGTGATTCCCAACCTGGAGCGGCGGCACAAGGAAAGCGAAAGCAACTGGGTGCGCGAGGACATCGAGCAGTACATGCGGACCGACCCCTGCCACGCCTGCAACGGCGCGCGGCTGCGGCCCGAACCGCTCTCGGTGAAAATCGGCGGCAAGAACATCGTCGAAACGACGCAATTCTCCATCAAAAACGCGGTGGAGTACTTCGACGCGCTGAAGCTCACCCCGCAGCAGACCATCATCGCCGCCCGCCTCATAAAAGAAATCAAAGAACGTCTCGGCTTCATGCAAAACGTGGGGCTGGAATATCTCACGCTCGACCGCGGCTCTTCCACCCTCTCCGGCGGCGAGGGGCAGCGGATACGGCTGGCCACGCAGATCGGCTCGGCGCTGGTCGGCGTACTCTACATTTTGGATGAGCCGAGCATCGGCCTGCATCAGCGCGATAACGACCGGCTGCTCGCCACCCTCGTCCGCTTGCGCGACATCGGCAACACCGTGATAGTGGTGGAGCACGACAAAGAGACCATCAACGCGGCCGACCACGTGGTCGACCTCGGCCCCGGCGCGGGGGTACACGGCGGCTATGTGGTGGCGCAGGGGTCGCCCGCCGATATCCGCGCCAATCCCAAATCGATCACCGGTAAATATCTTGCCCGATCGCTGGAGATAGAAACGCCGAAAAAGCGGCGCAAGGGGAACGGCCTCTTCCTCAGCATCAAGGGGGCGGAACAGAACAACCTGAAGAACATCAGCGTGGACATTCCGCTCGGCACGTTCACCTGTGTCACCGGCGTCTCCGGCAGCGGCAAGAGCACGCTCATCATCGACATTCTTTACAAGCAGCTGGCGAAAGAGATCAATCAGGCCGGCGAATACCCCGGCAAGCACAAAGAGATTAAGGGCATCGAGTTCATCGACAAGGTGATCGACATCGACCAAAGCCCCATCGGCCGCACTCCGCGCAGCAATCCGGCCACTTACACCGGGCTTTTCACCCCCATCCGCGATCTTTATACGCAGGTGCCCGAAAGCAAAAAAAGAGGGTACAAGGCGGGCCGCTTCTCTTTCAACGTGCAGGGGGGGCGCTGCGAGGCGTGCCAGGGGGACGGCATCATCCGCATCGAGATGCACTTTTTGCCTGATGTGTATGTGACTTGCGAGGTTTGCCACGGGCGGCGGTTCAACCGCGAAACGCTGGACATCCACTACAAAGGCAAAACCATCGCCGAGGTGCTGGAGATGCCGATAGAGGAGGCGCTCGACTTTTTCGGCCCGATACCGGCGGCGAAGAACAAGCTGCAAACGCTCTTCGATGTCGGCCTCGGCTACATCAAGCTGGGGCAAAGCGCCACCACCCTTTCGGGCGGCGAGGCGCAGCGGGTAAAACTGGCGCGCGAGCTGGCCAAGCGGAGCACCGGCCGCACCATCTACATACTCGACGAGCCGACCACCGGCCTGCACTTTGAAGATATAAAGAAATTGCTGGAGGTGCTCAACCGGTTGGTCGAAACCGGCAACTCCGTGTTGGTCATCGAGCACAACCTCGATGTGATAAAAACCGCCGACTGGGTGATCGACCTCGGCCCGGAAGGGGGCGACCGGGGCGGCACGATTGTGACCACCGGCACGCCGGAACAGGTGGCCAAAGTGAAGGAATCGTGGACCGGCAAATACCTGAAAGAGGAGCTGCGCCCCCGTTGATGAAAAAAGAGAGGAAACACCATCCGTTCCGCACGGTGCTGCTGACGCTGGAATACGACGGCACCCGGTACGCGGGGTGGCAGAGCCAGAACAAAGGGGAGCAGACCATTCAGGACGCTTTGGAAAAAGCGGTCACCGTTATTTTGGGCAAGCGGGCGCCGGCGGTGGCGTCGGGCCGCACCGATGCGGGGGTACACGCGCTGGCCCAGCCGGTGAGCATCAAGGGGCATTTTCCGATGGACGACGCCGCCCTTGCCCGTGCCCTGAATTCGCTGCTGCCATACGACATCGCGGTGAAAAAAGCCGTCACGGTGGACGATGCCTTCCACCCCATCCGGGACGCGAAACAAAAAACCTACCGCTACGTCATCCACAACGGGCCGGAGCGGAATCCCCTCGGTCTCCGCTATAGCTGGCATGTGATACAAAAGCTGAACAGCGCCGATATGCGGCGGGGGGCCGAGCCGCTTTTGGGCGAGCACGATTTTGCCTCGTTCATGGCGGCAAATTCTCAGGTAAAATCGTCGGTACGGCATATAATCGCTATTGATATACACCGCAAGGATGAAACGATAACGGTAGAGATAACCGCCAACGGCTTTCTGCGGCAGATGGTGCGCAACATCGTCGGCACGCTGGTGGAAATAGGACGGGGCAGGATGGAACCGGAAGAGATGAAAAAAATATTGGCGGCAAAAGACCGCCGCAAGGCCGGCCCAACCGCCCCCGCGCAGGGCCTCACGCTGGTGGAAGTGGAATACCTATGATGAATAGCCTTAATGCTGTCATTCCCGCGCAGGCGGGAATCCAGTATTCCTTTCCCTTCTTCTTCCAAGAAAGTTTTAATGAAAAAGCTCTGGATCCCCGCCTTCGCGGGGATGACAAACAATGGTTATGCAAAGGTTCATCATGATACAGCCGGACAAAGCGGCGTTCGTGCAGCTTGCCAAACAGGGGAACATCGTCCCGGTTTATTGCGACGTGTTCGGCGATTTCCAAACGCCGGTCGGCGCGTTCTCCAAAATCGCCAAGGGCGCGAAATACGCTTATCTGCTCGAAAGCGTTTCGGGCGGCGAAAAGTGGGCGCGCTACACCTTCATGGGGGCCGACCCGGAACTGGTGATAAAAACCTCCGGCAAAAACGGTCTGCGTATCACAAAAACGAAAAAAGAAAAATTCGCCGTCGCGGGCGACCCGCTGGACGAAATACGCAACGTGATGGCGGGGTACAAGGCGGTGCAGGTGGAGGGGCTTCCCCCGTTCAACGGCGGCGTGGTGGGAACCATCGGCTACGACTGCGTCCGCTTCTTCGAAAAACTTCCCAGCAAGGCCCACAAGGATACCGATTTTCCCGATACGGTGTTTATGGTCACCGACGCGCTGGTGGTGTTCGACAATGTGAAGCAGACTATCAAGATAATCGTCAACGCCCACGTGGAGGGAAACGCCGAAAAGGCCTACGCCAAGGCGGTGGCGAAGATCAACGCGCTGCTGCGCAAGCTGGAGGCGGCCGCCACGCCGCCGAAATTCAAGCCGCGCAAAGGCGTCATTAAATTCAAATCAAACACCACCGAAGCCGCCTACAAAAAAGCGGTCGAGCGGTGCAAACACTACATCAAGGAAGGCGATATCTTCCAGGTGGTGTTGGCCCAACGGTTTACCATCGATCTCGACGTGAGCGCGTTCGACGTCTACCGCGCGCTGCGGGTGGTGAACCCCTCCCCCTACATGTACTACCTGAAACTGGACGACTGGGAAGTGGTGGGCGCATCCCCCGAAATTCTCAGCCGCCTGCAAAACGGCCGCGTGACGGTGCGCCCCATCGCCGGCACCCGCAAACGGGGCGCGACGGAGGAAGAGGACAAGGCGCTGGAAGCGGAACTGTTGGCCGACAAAAAGGAGTTGGCCGAACATATCATGCTGGTCGATCTGGGCCGCAACGACGTGGGGCGGATAAGCAAGGGCGGTACCGTGCGGGTGACGCACCTGAAAGAGATCGAACGCTACTCGCACGTGATGCACATCGTCAGTAATGTGGAAGGCGAGCTAAGGCCGGGGGCGGACGCCTTCGACGTGATACGATCCACCTTCCCGGCGGGAACGCTGAGCGGCGCGCCGAAAATACGCGCGATGCAGATTATCGAAGAGCTGGAGCCGCACCGGCGCGGCCTCTATGGCGGCGCGGTCGGGTACATCGCCTTTGACGGCACGATGGATACCGCCATCGCCATCCGCACGCTGGCCGTGAGGGGTACAAAAGCCTACCTCGGAACGGGGGCGGGAATAGTCGCCGATTCCGACCCGGCCTCCGAATATCAAGAGTGCCTCAATAAAGGGAAGGCTTTGGAAAAAGCCGTCACCATCGCCCGCACCGGGCTTTGAGCTGCGCCGGCTTTTTAAATATTTTCATTCCTTCCTTAACCCTCCTCCCCTTTTCAAGGGGAGGTGCAGGTGGGGTTAATAAAAAACCACCCCTGTATCCCCTCCTTGTCAAGGAGGGGATGAATTCATAAGGATAGGGAGAGAGGGGAAGCGCGGTGTCACTTCCCTTTCCTCCCCTTCTCAAGGGGAGGTGCAGGTGGGGTTAATCAAAACCATCCCTGTATCCCCTCCTTGAAAAGGAGGGGAGAAACTAGAATGTACGTCGGCGCGGCGGGCGGGCTTTGCTTGGCACGTGTGCGCAATGCCACACAGGCATGTGTGACCTGCCCCGCATCGGCCGGGGGTTAGAGGTTTGCCAGGCGTTCCTTCACTTCGTAGGTTATGCGGCTGCCGGGGTGCTTATCCATAAATTTCGTATATTCCGCTTTGGCAGCGGCTTTATTCGCGGCGGCTTCCTGATTGCGGGCGATTTGGTAATCGACCTCTTCCGCGAACATGGTGGTGGCCCGTATTTTTTCCAGCGTGGCGGCAGCTTCGGCGAACTTACCCTGCTGGGTCAAGACCGCGGCCAAGTTGATGGCGGCAAGCTGGCCGATGGCGTCTTCTCCGCGAAGGCCGGTATAGAGCGCGGTGGCTTCGTCATAGCGGCCTTTTTGGTACAAAAAGTTTGCGCGGTACAGCCGGCCGATGCGGCCCGAAACGCCGGCGCCGAACTGCGCGTCGTAGGCTTTCAGCTTGTCGATAATCTGCTCGCCGGTGACGGCCGAAGTCTTCCCCGGGCGCGGCATTTCGTCCAGCACGCGGTACAGCTCCACGTTGGCCCGCGCGGCTTTTTGGTCTTGATAGTACCAAATGCCGCCGCCCAGCAATAGCATAAGCAGCCCGCCGATTATCGGCAGCATGAGCCGTTCGCGGTTGTCGGAAACGAAATGAAAGGCGTGATCCCAGAACGTCAGGAATTCGTCCGGCGTTTTGACATCCATTTTTTTTGAAATCCGGTTGTAGTGCGCCACTATTTCAATTCCTCCACAAGGCGTTGCGAATTTTTAATTATTTCCTCCGCCTGGCCGTTGGTGAGCCCGGCGGATAACATTACTTTCATCGCCATGTCGCGTCCCATCAGGTCGCGCGGCGAGTGACTGTCGGTGTTGAAAACCATTTTGGCTCCCGCCTCCAGCGCGGTGCGGGCCACGTGGCCGTTGGAAAAACTGTGCCCTCCCCTGCCGCTGATTTCCAGGAAGACCCCGGCGGCGGCGGCCTTTTTGGCGGCGGCGGCGGTGATAAGGCCCGGATGCGCGAGGATCGTCACGCCGGCGTCGATGGCCGCTTCGTTGGTGTGCGCCTCCACCGGTTCGACGATGGTCTCGCCGTGCACCACGATGATTTTTGCGCCGGCCGCGCGGGCGCGCTTGGCGATGTCGGCGATTTTGCCGGGCGTCACATGCGTGATCTCCACCCCCGGCAGCACCTTTATGACGTGGCGGTCTTCGGCGCAAAAGCGGACGATGCTTGCCGCCACATGCTCCACGTTGGATTGATCCACGTGGTCGGTGATGGCAATGGTTTCGTGGCCCATCGCTTCGGCGCGGCGGGCCATTTCGGCCGGGATCAGTTCGCCGTCGCTGAATACGGTGTGCATGTGCAAATCAATCATCGCACTAGGGTACGGTATGCGGGGGGCGGCTGTAAAGCGCAAGTTGGCGGGCTTTTATTATTGTCATCTTGAGGGAGTGTCGGCTACTGAAGTATCTCTTTCCCGAATGAGATCCTTCGCCTGCGGCTCAGGATGACGCCGAAGAAAGAGGTTACAGGGATAATTGGGAGAAAAAAAATTGGACACCCCCGGCGCCCTTGCGCCGAGGACGGGAACTGCCAAGCCGATTGGAGAGTATTGTTTGAAGGTTGCGGCCAGCTTTTCAGACCCCCGGCGCCCTTGCGCCGAGGACGGGAACTGCCAAGCCGATTGGAGAATAGTTTTCCGAGGTTACGGGGATAATTGGGAGAAAAAAAATTGGACACCTAAAAGGGGGTAACTTCTAGGTGCCCGTTCAACGTAGGATAAAAGTGGGTAAAAAAGACCTTGCTTATGTTTCCATAAGCAGGTCATGGGAGGCTAAACAGTCCTTGCAAGAGTGATCGATATCACGCCCGCACATAAGGCAGGTGAAAGAGCCTTGGTACGACCGCACATGGCCACCGCAATGGTTGCACACCCGAACGGCTACCTTCCGCTTCGTCACTTCCTTCAGCTCGACTTCCAATAAAGTTTTCATATCTCTCCTCGCTCCTTGGCATTAGTTAAAGCAATCGGCGTGCCAAATATGAGACATAATGGTTAACTCGTTGTTTTGTATTTTGTTATTAATTATTCCGATGTCATTGCGAGCTATACAGCCATCTATAGGGGCAAATAATTCCCTGAATTTTTGGCGGCGGCCATTTTTTTCCGCCATTTTTTTGGGATGGCCGGGCCGCGCGGGCGCAGTTTGCCCGAATCCTTTTTTGATGATACGCTTCTATGACACCAACAACAGCCGTTTGTAGAGAGGTAATAAACATGCAAAAAACCATCGTTATCACGGGAGTATTTTTAACAATGTTTGGTCTAGGATTTGCCCTGAGCGGATTTAACGTCTTCGCCGCCGATGTGGCCGGTTACGCCGACCTGTCCGGCGCCGACGCCGTGGAGATGATAAAAAATGAAAAAGATATTCTTATTTTGGATGTCCGCTCGCAGGGGGAATTCACCGGCGATCTGGGTCATCTGAAAGGGGCAAGGCTGGTGCCGGCGGATGAACTGGGAGGGCGCTATGCCGAGATCGCCGCGTATAAGAAGAAAAAGGTGTTGGTGATTTGCCGCTCGGGCGTCCGCAGCCGCCGCGCATCGTCTTCGTTGGTGAGCAACGGTTTCGAGCATGTGTACAACATCGCCCCGGGCATGGCCGGCATGAATCAGGTGCCGGGCGCGCCGATAGAGCGCTAACCCTCCCTCCCCTATCCTCCTAACCGGAGGAAATACCAGCCGCGCCGTGTAACAGCGGCGCGGCTATTTCGTGTATACCCACCATTTGAGGTAGTTGCCTTCGGGGAAGGCGGGGCGGGTGGTGTGATCCAGCGGCATACCGCCGTTTTTGCGCGCGATCAGTTTCAAATCCGCCACGGCGGCTTCGCACGCGCTTTTCGGCATGAACGACGAGCAGTTGATGGCGAGCAGCGCCCCCGTATCCGTTAGCAGATCGCCGCCCAGCCGCAACAGCTTTTCCCACCCCTTCAGCGCCGGTATCAACGATGCTTTGTTTGTGCACATGTTCGGCGGGTCGATGATGACGAGATCGAACCGCCGCCCCTCCCCCGCCAGCTTTTGCAAAACGTCGAACACGTCGCCGGTGATCCATTCTTCATCGGGCAGCGCGTAGCCGTTGGCTTCCATCAAGAGTGCCGCCTGCGCGCGCGCTTTTGGGTCGCTGTCCACGGAGAGCAGTGCGGTGGCGCCGTGCCGCCGCGCGATCAGCGTGAACGCGCCGTTGTTGGCAAAAAGGTTAAGCGTGCTCCGTCCCAGCGTCATTTTGGGCAGGTGCGTCCGCACCCCGCGCAGATCGAGATAGAACCCGGATTTTTGGCCGGTGAAGGGGAATGCGAGGAAGGTAAGCCCGCCTTCGGAGAAGCGGACCGGCTCTTCCACCGCTTCGCCCGTCAGCAGTGTTGTGGGGCCGCCGCGCTGGGTGGGGGGTTTGAGAAGGTGCGATGCCGTACCCAGCAGTTTGGTTATTTCCCCGGCGAACAGCGGCAGCAGCGGATCCCAAAACGCGAGGTAGGGCTGCCAGACCGCCACTTTGCCGTATATGTCGCAGGTGAGGCCGGGGAACAGATCCCCTTCGCCGTTGATGAGGCGGAACGCCTCGCCGTTTTCCTTTTTCGTTTCGCACAGCGTTTGCAGAAGGGCGCGGAAAGAGTCGAGGGAAAGCGGATCGCCGCCGGGAAGGATGCGGAGCGCGATGCTGCCGTGCGGCTCGTAAATGGCGTTGGCGCAAAACAGGTTTTGGCCGTCCACGATTCGGACAAGGCTGCCGTTCGGCACCGCGTCGATGGCGGATGAAAGGGCGTCGCGGTGTATCCAGGGGTGCCCTTTGCGGACGACCCCGGCGATAAGTTTTGATGCCTGATAGCGGCGCGGCGTAAATTCCATGTACAAGAGGGTACCGATACCGCGCGCGTAATACAAGGAAAACGACGCGCCGGTTGTTTTCCTTCTTGCCATTCTGGGTGCGTATGAAGAATTAGCGGGTCAATGTGATAAAGCGAGGGGAAGGGAGAGGGGATTTTTATCCACAGATTAAAAAGGATTAACACGGATTGGGAGGGAAAATGAAAAGTTTGGCACGCTGACGCGAGGGAAAAGAAGGGGGGGAGATTTTGGCCCGCATTTTTACCCGCCATCGCGTTGGCGCGGTATAAGGTTGTTGTGCTAAGTTTAGGGGCGATGGACAAAGATTCAAAAGACGGGCAAACTCATGCCATTATTGGCGCGGCAATGGAAGTTCATGGCCAATTAGGTCAAGGCTTTTTGGAAGCGGTTTATCAGGATGCTTTGGCAATCGAGCTTTGGGACCGCTCTATCCCATTCGTGCGCGAACCGGGGGTTCCCGTCCATTACAAGAACCGGTTGTTGGCCTGTTCCTATCGGGCTGATTTTGTCTGTTACGGCGAAATCATTGTTGAATTAAAGGCATTGCAATCAATCACCGGAGCTGAACAATCGCAATTATTGAATTATCTGAAAGCAACGGGGTTGGAACGCGGGCTTCTTCTAAATTTCGGCCGTCCAAGCCTTGAATTTAAGCGCTTAATATTTTCAAACAAGAAATAACCCGTCTCTCTCCCACGCGCCAGCGAGCCAAACTCCCTCTCCTTCCCATCTGCGTTAATCCGCGATAATCTGCGGACAAATTTCCCTTGCCGGAAAGAGATCCTTTACCCTTGAAGGGTATTTCCGCGGCGGTTTGTATGCGGCTGGCTCCATTGCATTTTGCCGCCGCTCCCTCGTCCGCGGTTCAGGATGACAACGGTATCGCGGTAACTGATTGGGTTATTTTGGCGTGTGACGGTGCGGTGATAATGACGGCCCGGTTTTATGGGAATGAAACGCTTTCACCGCGCATATTCCGCGTTGATTTTCCCGAACGATTTGTAAAAGTTGCACTTTGAATGGGTTGGTGGCGTGGCACACCGTATGCAATTTACATGGATAGAGGTTGAATGTGCGGGTGCGAAAAAAGCACCCTGGTGTAACGCGATGCAAATATTCGCAAAATGGTTTTCTGGCGGGAATGGCAGCAGGCTTGGATGGCCGCCATTGCCGATGCTTTGCGGCCGCAAGGCCGTGAAGCGCGGGGGTGGTCTTTGCCGGCGAAAAACGTTAAACCAGCAGCCTGTTTAATGTTCGTGCCTATTTAACGCCGGTATTGTGCTGCCTTCCGCCGGATTTTCCGGCTGGGGCGTTTTAGATTTTGGGGGAGTGGCCGAAGAGTTTTTGATATTCGTCCTGAGCGAAAGAATCGGTCATCCCGGCGACGTAGTCGCAGACGATCCGTTTTTCGTTCCCCGCTTTTTTTTCCTCGTCGAAATGGCTTCGCACGCCGGGGGGGAACAGTTCCGGCTGATCGAGGAAAACGTTGAACAGCTCGGTGATGATTTTCCGCGCGTGCGATTCCATCCGTTTTACGCGGTAGTGATCGTACATGTTTTGCTGCAAAAATTTTTTCAGGCCGCTGTGCTTGTCCCGCATGAGGGGGCTGAAGCCGGCGAGTTTGCGCGGAAACACGCGGATATGGTCGATGGTGGCGATGCCCGCCTCTTCGATGTTCCTGTGCGTTTGGGTGATGAGGTCGGTGGCCTGCTCGTTGATGATGTACCGCACCACCTGGGGGCGCAGCAGGCTTTCGCGGATGGCGGGATACTTCGCCCTCGTCCAGGCCACCCCCTCGTTCCACAGCTCGCATTCGCGCAGCATGTCGGCGGTGATGGCGCCGTTCACGATGCCGTCGTCTAGGTCGTGCGTGGTGTAGGTGATCGGGTCGCACAGATCCACCACTTGCCCCTCGAGCGAGCAGTGGGGATGCGTCTCGAATTCCGCTTTTAGCGGCTCGGTCATCCGGTGCCCTTTTTTGGCGATGGCTTCGCGCAGTTCGTAGGTGAGATTCAGCCCCCTGAATTCCGGGTAGCGGTTTTCGATGTTGCAGACGATGCGCAACGCCTGCGTGTTGTGCTCGAAGCCGCCGCCGTCATGCATCAGGTCATGCAGGATGTCCTGCCCTTTGTGGCCGAACGGCGCGTGGCCGATGTCGTGCACCAGCGCGATCGCTTCGGTGAGGTCTTCGTTCAGCCCCAGCGCGCGGGAGACGGAGCGGGCTATCTGCGCCACCTCCAGCGTGTGGGTGAGCCGCTTGCGGAATTGATCCCCCTCCTGATAGAGGTGGGTGTACACCTGCGTTTTGCTCTCCAGGCGGCGGAAGGCCGAGGAGTGGATGATCCGGTCCCGGTCGCGCTGAAACGGCGATCGGTAGGGATGTTCCGGTTCGGGAAAGGCCCGTCCGCGGCTGTGGGCGCTGCGGGCGGCAAAGGGGGCCAGCCGCGCCTCGTACTCGCCGAACGAGTGCAAGGTCAGAAGGAGCCCTCCTTGAGCATGTACTGTTCCACCGGCTTGCCGGTGTTGACATGGCTGTCGAATATCTCTTCGGCGGCCTGCGGGGTGACATTGCCGTACCATATGTTGTCCGGGTAAACCACCACGATGGGGCCGGCGCCACAGGGGCCGAGGCAGCTCCGCACGGCGGAGAGCATGACGGTGTCGAATTTTTGCGAAGCCTGGAGTTTTTGGCCCATCGCCTGCAACGCCCCCATCGCGTTTTTCGCGGTGCAGCTTCCGCGCGGGTGGCCGGTGGGGCGCTCGTTGATGCAGACGAAGAAATGCAGTTTCGGCTTCGGCATGAAAAGTCTCCTGTAACGGTGTTGTCGTTATTTACGTGCCGCCAGTATATAGCCGCCGCCGATTGCGGACAATACCCGCCTCCGCGATTGTCATGCCGAACCCATCCCTGTCATCCCGCACTTGATCCGGGATCCAGACACATTATCCAAACGTTCTCTTTTCCCTAGGTGGGTACCCATTTTAATGGGTACATCGGCCCTTTGGGCCGAAGGAGGAAGCAGAGAGCTTTGATAATATTTCCCCTTGAAGGGGATGCCCGGCGCAGATTGAAAATTCATTCCGCGCCTCCCTTTCTGGGTGCCGGGTCAAGCCCGGCATGACAAGAATTTCGAACCAGATCAGAATTTGCGGATAATGCCGACGACGGTGCCCTGCACGCGGACGCGTTGCGGTTCCAGAACCATCGGGGCCATCGTGATGTTGGCCGGCTGAAGGCGGATTTTGCCCCGTTCGGGATAGTAGCGTTTCAGGGTCGCTTCGCGGCCATCCACCAGCGCAACCACGGTCTGGCCCGGTTTGGCGAATTCCGCTTTGCGCACCAGCACCATATCGCCGTCGCAGATGTGGTCGTCTATCATCGAATCGCCCCGCACGCGGAGCAGGTAGCAGTTTTCGTCCGCCCCCATCTCTTCGGGCAGGGTCATGGTGTCGGTTTCCGGATAACTTTCAATGGGGTATCCCGCCGCGATGGCGCCGAGGATCGGTATGGCGAACCCGCTGGGGCGCGCGCCGTAGGAGGGGATCACCTCGATGCTGCGGTGCCGGTTCGGCACGCGGCTGATGAGTCCCTTATCCTGCAAGTTTTTGAGGTGCTGGTGAACGGTGGCGGGGGAATTGATGCCGAACTGGGCCTTGATTTCACCGATGCTGGGGGCGTAACCCTTGGCGGCGACGAATGCGTTGACGAAATCCAAAATCTCTTTCTGGCGCTTCGTTATTATCATAAGCGAAACATATGCGAAACTAAAACGAATGTCAAGCGTCTTTTTGGCAAACGTTCAGGCGAAAGTTACGGGTAGTGTAAAGAAAGCATGTTGCGTTGGTACAACAGAATTCATTCTGTTGTTGGCCCGCAAGAGCCAAGAAGGCTTGCCCCCTTCGGGGTCAACCACAGGATGAACCCTGTGGTACCAAACAGCTGCCCAATTACTCAACGGGTGAAACTCATTCTGGCCGCCATATAAAAAAAGGGCGGCAACAGGGGATGTGAATCCCTTGCCGCCGCCCGGTGGAATCGTTATTCGGCGGTTTCGGGAACGACGACCGCCTTGGCCTTCTTTTTGGCAAATGCGCCTTTGACTTCGGTAAGGCGCGCGGCTTTGCCCTTCAGGTCGCGCAGGTAATAGAGGCGCGCGCGGCGCACACGGTTGCGGCGCACCACGTCGATTTTATCGATGGTGGGGGCGTGCAGCGGGAAGAGCCGCTCGACGCCGATGTTGAACGACACCTTGCGGACGGTGAAGGTGGCGCGGGTGCCGTCGCCGCGTTTGCGGATGACGAGGCCCTCTATCATCTGGATGCGTTCTTTCTCGCCCTCGACGATTTTAACGTGAACCCGGACGGTGTCTCCGACGCGGAATTCCGGCAGGTCCGTGCGTAAATATGCTTTTTCGATTTTTTCCATTACGTTCATATTGGTTCCTTCCTCTTTCTACTAATCAAACGATCTAAAATAATAGCAGAAGCGCCCCTCACAGGCAAATGGTTAAATGCGGCGTTTCCCTCGATGGGGAGCAGCGTCCGCTCGGCCCGGTCCATCAGCGATTTCCCCAGCCCGTAGGCGGTGCCGAACATGATGATCCATTCGTCCGCCTCTTCCGCCGCCACCGCGCGCCACTGGCCGGCGCTGACCGCTCCGGGAACCCGTTGCGCGGTGGTGGCCAGCAGTTTCACCCGCTTGGACCGCTTGCGGGCGTGGGCCACCGCGTCTTCAATCGTGGCGGCGGTGACCAGCAGTTCCACCGTTCCCTCGCGCCGCACGTTCTGTTTTTTCAGGTATTCTTCGTCCGTCCAGTGGCTTTTCATCCGCTCCACCAGCACCTGCTGATCGGCCACCGGGGTGATGATGTAGATGCGCTCGGCCCCGAATGTTTTGCCGTAGCGGGCCATGTCGTGCACGTCCAGCGTGGTGATGCTGCTGGTGATCTCGCCGCCGTTTTTTCCCGCCACGGGATGATGCACCAGCGCGATGGAAAACCGGGGAAGCGGGGCTTCATCGGCGAGGCGTTCCAGCAGATCGGGGCGCACCTCGGCGGTTTTTTTCAGCGATTCCGCCCGGCGCCATTTGCGGATGTTTTCGTGATGGCCGGAGAGAAGTTCCTCCGGCACTTTGTGGCCGCGGAACTCTTCGGGGCGGGTGTACTGCGGATGTTCCAGCAGCCCCGTCTCGTGGCTTTCATCGCGGATGGATGTTGCGTTGCCGACCGCGCCGGGAAGCAGGCGGAAGACCGCCTCTATCACGGCCATGGCCGCCACCTCGCCGCCATTGAGCACGTAATCGCCCAGCGATATTTCTTCATCTATCCAATGTTCGACAATCCGTTCGTCCACCCCTTCGTACCGGCCGCAGACGAGGATGAGCCGCTCCTCGCGGGCCAGCGCGCGCGCCTTTGCCTGCGTGAACGGCGTGCCGCGCGGCGAAAGGAGGATGGTTTTGGCCGGGCCTTCTTTCTTCAAAGTGTCAATGGCGTCCGCCAGCGGCTGCGGCGTCATCACCATGCCGTCGCCGCCGCCAAAAGGGGCGTCGTCGGTCTTGCCGTGTTTGCTGTCGGTGAACGGGCGCAGGTCGTGCACCCGCACATCGACCAGCCCCTTGTCACGCGCTTTTTTTAGCAGGCTCTCCCCCAGGAAAGAATCGAAGATGCCGGGGAAGATGGTCAGCAGGTCGAAACGCATCAGTCGAAAAGGCCTTCCAGCACATGGATGGTTATCTTCCTGCCGGGCACGTCGATCTGGCGCACCACCTCCTGGGTGGCGGGAATCAGCAGCTCGCCCCGGTCGGCGGTGGCGATAATCCATACGTCGTTGGCGCCGGTCTCCATGATGCCGGTGATTGCGCCCAGCCGTTCGCCATCCTCTTTGTACACGGCGCAGCCGACGATGTCTTGATAAAGATATTCCCCCGGCTGAAGCGGCGGGAGAAGGTCGCGCCGGATGAAAAATTCGCGGTTCACATATTGGGCGGCATCCTCGGGCGTGCCGCAGCCGTCCGGCTGGACGGCCCACGTGATGCCGCGCAGATGCCGCGCGGCGGCTATGAAGATTTCGCGCTCCGGTTTTCCCCCCGGCCCGGCGAGGTAGCCGACGGTGAACGCGCCGGGCGGAAAGTCGTCCGGCAGATACGCCTCGAACTTAAGCTCGCCGGCGATGCCGAACGGCTTGAGGAAGCGCCCGCCGGCAACCGTTTCCCTGGGCAAGTTACTCGAGTATTTCCAAAACCGCCCGTTTGTTATCGCGGGTGGCGGCGGCGGCGAGCAGCGCGCGCATGGAGCGGGCGGTGCGTCCCTGTTTGCCGATCACCTTGCCGAGATCGGACGGCGCGACATGCAGCTCGATGACGATGGTATTGGCGCCGTTGATTTCGGTTACCTGCACCTCGTCAGGGTTGTCGACGATGGCCCTGACGATAGTCTCGATCAGGTCCTTCATTATTTCGAAGCCGCGGCGGAGGCGAGCGTAACCCCTTCCCTCGCGAAGATTTTCCGCACGGTGTCGGAGAGTTGCGCGCCGGTTTTAATCCACTTTTCCGCGATTTCTTTCGCCATCACGGTCTTGCGTTCGCGCGGGTCGTAGGTGCCGATTATTTCGAGGAAGCGTCCATCGCGGCAATACCGCTTGTCCGCCGCGACGATGCGGTAAAAGGGTTTGCTTTTCGCCCCATGCCGGGAGAGCCTGATAATAACTGCCATTGTTTCTTACTCCTTGTGTAAATACGGGATATCCGTGTGGTTAATTAAGGTCAGGGCCGGCCACGCATCGGCGGCATGCCGGGTACGCCCCCTTTTTTTATGTTCTTCATAACGAGCTTCATTTGGGTGAATTGTTTGAGCAGCCGGTTCACGTCGCTTACTTGCAGGCCGCTGCCGTTGGCGATGCGCACTTTGCGGCCGGCATTGATAATCTGGTGGTTGCGGCGCTCCTCTTTGGTCATGGAACCGATGATCGATTCCACCTTCTTCATTTCGCCGTCGTCCACTTTGGCATCCTTGGGAATTTTCACGCCGGGGATCATTCCCATCAATTGATCCAGCGGCCCCATTTTCTTCACCATGTTGAGCTGCTTCATAAAGTCGTTCAGGTCAAAGTCGCCCGACGCCATTTTTTTCCCCAGCCGTTCGGCTTCTTGGTCATCGGAGGCGCTCTGCGCCTTTTCGATGAGGGAAAGCACATCGCCCATGCCCAGGATGCGCTGCGCCATGCGGTCGGGATGGAAGACCTCGAATTGCTCCAGCTTTTCGCCGATACCGGTGAATTTCACCGGCGCGCCGACGACCGATTTGATCGAAAGGGCCGCGCCGCCGCGGGCATCGCCATCCAGCTTGGTCAGGATTACGCCGGTCACGCTGATGCGGCGGTGGAATTCCTTCGCCACGTCGGCGGCCTGTTGGCCGGTCATGGCGTCCGCCACGAAGAGCACCTCCGAGGGGGCGATTTCCTTTTTTATCTTTTCCAGTTCCGCCATCAAATCGTCGTCTATTTGCAGGCGGCCCGCAGTGTCCACCAACAACACGTTGGCCTTTTCATCCTTGAGCGCCTTCAGCGCGGATTTGCAGATTTTAACCGGGTCGGCCAGTTCGGCCGGGTGATGTACCGGTATTTGAAGCTGCTGGCCGAGAATGGTGAGTTGGTCGCGAGCGGCGGGGCGGTACACGTCCGCCGAAACCATCATCGGGCGATAGCCTTCCTTTTTCAGGTGAAGGGAAAGCTTGGCGGTGGTGGTGGTTTTGCCGGAGCCTTGAAGGCCGGTCATCAATATGACGGTCGGCCCCTTGGGGTTCATCGTGATGCCGGCTTGTTTTCCACCGAGAAGCTGCACCAGTTCGTCGTGGACAATCTTGACGACCTGTTGCGCCGGGTTCAGCGCCTTGTGAACCTTTTCGCCGGCAAACTCGACGCGGATTTTTTCGATGAACGATTTGACGACGTCCTGATTGACGTCCGCTTCCAGCAGGGCAAGGCGCACCTCACGCAGGGCGTCGGCCATATTCGCATCGGTCAACTGCGACAGGCCGCGAATTGTTTTAAATGCGTCCGATAAACGGCTCTCTAGTTGTTCAAACATAATGAAGCGGGTATTTTGAATGATGAATGGAGCATTGTCAACCACTTCCCCGCTTTACGCGGGTATTTCATAAAAGTGTTCTCGTGGCAGTTCCAGGGAGCGGAGCGGCGAAGGATCCCGGGGGATTACTTCATTCTGAGTGCAACGAAGAATCCCTTTCCGGAAAGAGATCCTTTACCTGCGGTTCAGGATGACAAAGCCGCCTTCGGCGATTCTTCGATGATGCCAATGCCTACAGAAGAAAAACAAAATATTTTTTGAGCGGCGGGTTTTGCAACCGCAGTATTTGCCGTGCGTTACAATTTTGCATAATTCGATCTTTGCGCAGATGTAATGGGGCATAAAAATAAGCCTCAACTATTCCGCTGTTTTCAAGTTACCGCTTGACAATGTTGATAACTAAAAACGTGAAATTGATTTCAAATTCGTAACTCCTTTAGATTTCGCCTGTTCCGTGCATCGCGTTGTTTTTTTTAGCTTTATATTGTGTCTAGTTTGTAATCAAACAGTAAAAATAGGCCTTTTTCGTGGATTTCGGCTCACGATTAAAAAAGTTATCCACAACTTGCCAACAATAACTGTGGATAGTTATTGTGTGGGGGTTATTTAAAAAACGGCAATTTGTTAAGCCGGTAGGCGGAGTGCGCATTTTTCTTTGCCGAAAAATATTTTTTGCGGTTGAAATTGCATTTAATTTTCCCCACGGCGGGCGATTCGGAGCGAAAATGTATTTTCCGATCAGGTAAGTTATTCGATACGGCGCATAATTATGGGGTAAGAAACGCCATTTGCGTTTCCCGCCGGTAGCCCGACACGCCATCGGCAATTCCTTCGGCGATTTCCTGGCGGTACGACGGGTTGCGGAGCAGTTTTTCCTCATTGGCGTTGCTGATGAACGATGTTTCAACAAGCACCGATGGCATTCGCGCGCCGTGCAGCACGTAGAACATCGCCTGTTTCACGCCGTGGTCATGCGACCGATGACGCGGTTTGAGCCCTTTTACCAAGGCCTGCTGCACCATCGCCGCCATCCGGCTTGATTCGTTAATTTTATCCGTGCTTTGCATATCATAAAGTATAAAGGCGAGGTCGTTGGTGTCCTCGTTATCGCTTTCCATGTTCATCATATTTTCTTGTGCCGCCACATATCCTTCGTCTTTGCTGCGGGCGGGACTGAGGAAGTAGGTTTCCACGCCGCTCACATTCCGTTTTTTGTTGCTGTTGGCATGGATAGAAATGAAAAGATCCGCCTCATTGGTGTTGGCGAAAGCGGTTCGCTCTTCCAGGGGGATAAAAACATCGGTGCTGCGGGTGAGAAGCACGCGGCAGTTGCAGTTTGCATTCAGCATTTTTTCCAGGCGCAGCGCGATATCAAGCGCCACATCCTTTTCCCGCAGGCCGCCGCGGCCGATGGCCCCCGGATCCTTGCCGCCGTGGCCGGGATCGATGACGATAGTCCTTTTTTTTGAGTTACCGTCGGGTGTAAAGCTAGCGTTTTGAATATCTTTTGATTGGCGGGGCGCGTTGTGGGAGACCGTTGGGGCGTCCGGTATCAGGCCCGCTTCCGCCAATCCCGCGGTATCGGCCGCAGTGGCGGTTGGCGGAACCGGATTGATAACCGGCGCGTTAAGCTCAACGCCAATTTTGCGCGCCGACAAACCATCCGCCACGATGGCGGGTTTTTCCACCTCAGCCGGCTTAACCGTTCCGGGTTGGTTGCCGCCATGCGTGGCGCTTGCCGTGTCTTGGGCGGGGGGCGCTCCGGCGGCGGCCGGCTCCTTATCGGCATTGATGTCGATTACGATCCGTTCCGGGTTCGAAAGCTCCATGGTGCTGTAGCTCCCCTTCACCTTGAGGGCGATGGCCACGCGGCTGATCTCGTGGTTAGGCGAGCTGATATCAATTGATTGCACCAAGCCGCTGGGGGGCACAATGGATTGTTCCGCCGACACGGCCCCCGGCGCGTCCAGCAGGTCGACCATGATCAGATTTTTCGTCTCGTCGCGCTCGATCTTGTAATGTATCCGTTTGCTCACGTCCAGGACCACGCGGGCGTAGCTGTCGTTTGCCCAATAGCGCACCCGTTTGAAGTCCGGTTCTGCTGGAGCTTCTTCGGGCGCCTCTTTTTTTGGCATGGTTTTGGCCGCGGCATGTTTGGTTTCACGGATTTCGTTTTGCAGCTTGTCGATCATCGCCTTGGCCGCGGGGGCGCGGTCGCTTTTGGGAAACCACCGTATTAAGCCGCGAAAATCGGAAAGGGCCTCCAGCTTGTTGCCGTCTTTAAGGCGGAGTTCGGCGGAATTGAAAAGTGCGTCATCGGCCAAGGGGTGGTCTGGAAAGGAGCGTACCAGAATGCGGTAGATGGTCAGAGCGTTTTCCTTGTCTATTTTCCGTTGGTACCGGTAGTAGAGATCGCCATGCAACTGGCCGGACATGAAAATGGCCTCGGGGGTTTTAGCGGCGCGCGGATATTTTTTATAAACAGCCTTGAACATTTCAAGGCTTCGTTCCAGCTCCCGGCGGCTTACATTTTTTTTAGCGCCCATCAGCCGGTGATAGTAATCGGCGGCCTTTTTATAGGCGGCCACCGAGTGATCGGGGGCGGCGGCGGCGTACCCGTATGATAAACAAATAGCGGCCAGAATGGCGGCGGCTATTCGGCTGGTTTTATTGGTTCCATTTTGAAATAGCGGTAAAAACCAAGCCAGCAATAGAAGGTACCCCCAAATGTTTTGCCGTGTGACGCAGCTCCGCCAACGTTAAGCTCAATATAGCTTTTATACTATAACTAGCGGATGAAGCGCAAGTTATTATTATTTTGCCAGTGTCTAGGCTTGAAATTACCATCTTGTCATCCTGATGGAGCGTTAGCGGCTGAAGGATCTCTTTCTTAACCTTTCCGGAAAGAGATCCCTCGCCTGTGGCTCAGTATGATGACAACGTCACGAATGCCCCCTTACTTAATCTTCTTGACGGTTTGGTTGCCGTAATCGGCCACATACAGATGCGTTCCATCGGAGGTGATGCCTTTGGGCGTTTTGAACAGCGCCGCGGTACCTTCGCCGCTGGAAAGCGTGGTCACCACCCCGGTGGCGATAACGATTTTGCGCACGGTGTTTTTCAACGGTTCCGTCACATACAGGTTCTGGCCGTCCGTGGTGATGCCGGACGGACCGTTGAACAGAGCGGCTGTTCCTTTGCCGTCGGTTGTACCCGATACCCCGCCTTTACCGGCGAGGGTGCTCACCGCGCCGGTGGCGATGACGATTTTCCGTATGGTGTAGCTATATTGATCGGCCACATACAGGTTCTGGCCGTCCGTGGTGATGCCGGCCGGGCTGGTGAATTGCGCGGCGGTCCCCGTGCCGTCGGTGGAGCCGGGGACGCCGGTTTTTCCGGCGAGGGTGGTCACCGCGCCGCTGGCGATAACAACTTTCCGTATGGTGCTGTTCTTTTTATCCGATACGTACAGGTTCTTACCGTCCGTCGTAATGCCGGTCGGTTCGGCGAAGCGCGCGGCGGTTCCCGTGCCATCGGTGGAGCCGGGTACCCCCGGGTTTCCGGCGAGGGTGGTCACCGCGCCGCTGGCGATAACAATCTTCCGCACGGTGTTGTTATTGCGGTCGGCCACAAAGAGGTTCGTGCCGTCCGTCGTGATCCCTTCGGGCAGATAGAATTTCGCTGCGGTTCCCGTGCCATCGGTGGAGCCAGGCACGCCGGCGCTCCCGGCAAGCGTGGTCACCGCGCCGGTGGCAATGACCACCTTCCGTATGGTGCCGCTGCTTTGATCGGTAATATAAAGGTTCGTGCCATCTGCGGTGATGCCATGCAGGTAATTAAATCGCGCCGTCGCCGTCGGCCCATCGGCGGTGCCTATTGAGCCAGCCGTGCCGGCAAAAGTTGAGACGGCGCCGGTGACGGCAAGCGGCCTTTGGATAGAGCCTCCCATAAGGCCAATTACTGCTGCGCCAACTGTGCCGCTGGATGAAACATCAGATTTGGCTGCGGCCGGGGCCTTTTCCTGCGCTTTCTCAACCGGCGGGGCCGCTTTGAACGGTGCGGGCACGGGTGCCGGTTTTGGCGCGGGCGGAGGCGTTACGGGGGCCTGTGCTTTTTCAACCGGCTGGGCCGCTTTGACCGGTGCGGGCACAGGTGCCGGTTTCGGCGCGGGCGGAGGCGTTACGGGGACCTGTGCTTTCTCAACCGGCGGGGCTGCTTTGACCGGTGCGGGCACGGGTGCCCGTTTCGGCGCGGGCGGCGGCGTTACGGGGACCTGTGCTTTTTCAACCGGCGGGGCCGCTTTGACCGGTGCGGGCACGGGTGCCGGTTTCGGCGCGGGCAGGGGCGTTACGGTGGCCTGTGCTTTTTCAACCGGCGGGGCCGCTTTGACCGGTGCGGGAACAGGTGCCGGTTTCGGCGCGGGCGGCGGCGTTACCGGGGCTTGCGCTTTCTCAACCGGGGCACTTCCTTTGAGTTGCTTTTT
>JAHFEK010000044.1 GCA_023248495.1 Nitrospinales bacterium | reverse complement strand
CCCAAGGTATTCTTTCCGCGATACTTTCCCCATTTTCCACGCTCCTTTCGGTTACATGGAATATGAGGCATCGAATCCTTTTCCTCCCACCCTTCGGTTACATTTAATATGAGGCAATGCGCTAATCTGATTTTCCTCGAAATGCGTGGATCATTTTCTTATGATAGTAGGAGGCTTTGAAAACCCACTTGGCTTGCAAGTCATGTACAATCAATTGGTTGGGATACCTCTCTCGTCCCTTTCGTACTAACTCAATCGGGAAGTATCAACTTTTCGCTCCTGCCCCCCCCCAAAAAAAAGAGGGGGGCATTACCAATGCCGTGGCATTCTACAGGGCATATGTCTCGCTATTGATACGTCCCATCGATTCATGGCCTGTTGGTATTGCTTCATTCCGGCCATGTTCCGAGGGATCGGGGTCGGGTCTGCTATGTAGTATTTCTAGAACAAGCACAAATTCATGATGGTGGGGTAATGGTTAAACCCGCTGCTGGGTCAATTCAATTTATGAATTTACCCAGCAGCGGGTCTCGAACCCGCATGGAAGTTGCCTCCCACCAGTTTGGTAAACTGGCGCGTCTACCAATTCCGCCATGCTCCGATGCTTAATCAATAATATTGAGAGGTTTAAAAGTCAAGGTGCCCATCCACTTTTTTTATCGGCCACTCAAAACCGGCCACAGTGACCGCCCGCAGAGTCTCATCCCTATTTCAATATCATCAGCAGGAGGTTGGAACGGAGTGATTGTCACATTCTGGCCAGCTTTGCTTCACGTTTGGAGCTTCCATGCTCCAAACACGGGAAAGCTACGGATAATGCTCCTGCATCACCATCAGGTATTCCGCTCCATCAGCCCATGGATGATGGGTATTTGGTATGGGATCATGCCCAGCGGCGGGCTGTGTAAATGGACAAACAAAAAACACTCACAGAATCAAGGGATGGTGTTTCCTTAAAGGGGATTTCCACAGCGGTTTGTGCGCGGCTTTGCCGCGTGGGGTTCCAAGGGGGCAAGCCCCTTTGGCAAGATGAAGGTCGGCTGTGCCGAACGGCAATAACGGTCGTGTTTTTTTTGGCCAGAAAAAAATCACGTTACGTTATTGCAATCTTGCACAGCCCGCCTTCCCCGACGCTTTGCGGCGGTCGCTCTGCGATGGCGGGCATTCTTCCGGCCTCCGCTATGCGGTGGCCGGTGCGCCATGCGCTTCCCGGCGGCGGGCTTTCCCCTTAAAGGGGATTCCCGCGGCGGATTGTGTGTGGCTGGCTCCGCAGGCTTCGCCGCCACTTTTCAATTCCGTCGCTCCCATTGCTTCGCCGCGCTGTATGATTGTGGGGCTATGCCCCTTTGTCGTGGCTATCTAAAAACGCACGGCAAGCGGAAACAAACTCAGCAGCGAAGGTAAGGGCTTTTTCCGCATCCTTCGCCGTATCGTCCGGATCGGGCAAATAATCGCTTTGAATGCGCTGCTGAAAGAGCTTTACTCCCGTGCTGTGGTATTTTTTATCCAAAAGGCCAGCTTGCGTTACCTGTTTGCCAAAGGCCGCCCATACCGCCTGATGGGATTTGCGCTCGATACCAAGCTCCTCCAATACGGCTGTTGCCGCATGAAAGGCCGCGTAATACGAACGGCTGATGGAATCGGAATAAAGATTGCCGGAAAGCATGGTGCGCGAAGCGGTGAGCAATTCCCCGGCGCGGGTCAAATGTTTTTCGGCCTCTCCCTTCACGCCGGGATGCCTTCCGCCGCGATATTCCGGAAAAGGGCATAGGGCCTTTCCCTCAACTCCTCTTCCGAAATGAACATGGCAAGAATGATACAGTCCTCGCGTAGGCAAATATCTGAAATGAGATCGCCGGTTCTATTTATTTCATCCCCACGTTTCACTTCCCCCGCCAGCACCACCGCAACGTCGATGTCGCTATCCCACCGCGCGTCGCCCCGTGCATAGGAGCCATAGAGGTAAACCCCTTTCAGCCGGTCGCCATACACGCGGTCAAGTTCGGCGTGGAGGTCGCGCACGATGTTCAGCGCCTCCTCTTTGGTCATCTTTTTCATGCGCCCATCTTACCATATCCGCCATGTCCGCCGATGCCCTTGCGCCACTTGTGGGACTCCCTGTAAACTCCGGCCATAGCTTGGCTCTTCCACCTTCTGACGGCGCGGTAAACGGTATTACAAAAGTCATACATGCCGCAATCGACTGTCTGTAGACTACTGATAACGATTAACCACGCATAAAGGAAACCCCCATGCCGGCAATAACGGAAAACATGACCATCAACGAAGTAATCAAACTCCACCCAGGTACGATGAAGGTGTTCAGTAAACACAAAGTGGATTCGTGCTGCGGCGGCGCGCAGAGCATCGCCACCGCATCCGCCGTGGCGGGGGCCGACGTACGCCAGGTGGTGGAAGAACTCAACAACGTGGCGGAAAGCAAAAAGTAGGAACCTATGCATACAAAATGGAAACAGGATTTTTATGCCGACATACCCCCCATTGCCATGCGTGACCCACTGGCTTCGGTGCTCGGAGCCGTGGCGGATGACGCACCGATCCATTATCACTATACCGATTGCATAAAAGTGGCCGGGCATGCCTGCGCTTCCGTGTCGTCGGCGTTTCAGATGACCAAACTGGCGCTGAAAGAGCTGTACGGCGACGCCATGCCCGTGCGGGGCGACATAGAGGTCGTCTATTTCGGCGAGCGCGATCAAGGGGCAAACGGCCCGATTGGACAGGTGATCCAGTTCCTCACCGGCGCCGCCACGGAAACGGGCTTTCACGGTCTCGGCGGCAGATATGCCCGCGCCGACCGGTTCGTTTTCCACGATGACGGCGCAGATCATGCCGGGATAACCGTTCGCTATAAACGGTCCGATACGGGCGCGGAAGTGGAAGTGGCGGCAAATCCCGGCGTGTTGCCATTGACCGCGGCTGAAGAAGAAGGGGCGCAATATATGCCCAAGGTTATCCGGTCAACCGCCACCGTGGCGGAACGTGAAAAATTCTACCTCTACTGGCAGGGCAAGAACCGGAAGCTCCTGCTGGAGGAACACCCGGGCGTGTTCACCATCAAGCGCATCTGATTCCGGCCAGCTCAACCACGAATGGCACAAAAAACAGGGGAAGAAGGGAAAGCGGATTTTGTCATTCTGGGCGCCGCGAAGCATCTCTTTCCGGAAAGGGATCCTTCACCGCGTTCAGCATGACAAAGAGCGCGGGACTACCGCTTGCGGTTGTTGTCAACGCGGGGGTTGCCGTATGCCAGCGGTTTCGCCTCTTCCGACACGGCGTGGTGAAGCATAAAACTCGTCGATGCGGCGCGGCTGATGTTCACCGCATCGGCCTGCCCTTGCACCACGGGCTGGGCGGATCCGTAGGTTTTCAGCCGTTCGCCGTAAATCTTTTGCGTGTCGTACAGGCGGGTCGCCTGCCGCGTCACCCCGACCTGTCCCACGGCGCCAATCATTCCGCTCACCCCTTCCTGCTGACGAAGCGTCCTTGGCCGCCGTCCTTTTTGTCACCGTACCCTTTGTTTAGGGCGGCGGCGGAACGGTTCATCGCCTCCATCTGTTCCACAATGCCGCTCTTGCGGTTTTGCAACAGGCGGGCGCTCTCGGCGTCCAATTCCAGGATTTCCCGCAACAGCGCCTGAAGGCCGGCGATGCGCGGCTCATCATACGCCGCCACTTCTCCGGCCAACGCGCGCAGACGGTCGTCCACCGTGGCGGACTGCTGTAAGAGGCGTCCCCGATCCGCCAACAGCGCGGCGAGATGTTCTTCCGATATATCGGCGAGAAGGGCGTCGCGCTGTTTGCGGGCCAACGCCAGCAGCGCGGCGAAAAGTTGACGCTGCTTTTCCAGAAGCGATTCCAATTCCCTGTTCATACCCCGTCTCCCGTTACACCACGGCGCTAAAAACATCTTTTTGGCCGGTGAGCGGCGTAAACAACAGATTCTGCCGTTGATAGCTGACATCAGCGGCGAACATCTGCGTACTTTGAGCCATAAGGTTTCCCACCGCCGCCTGGTTCTTCGCATAGTAGGCCATAACCTGCTGTTGCAGCTTGATTGTACCGTATTCGGGCTGCAAATGGCGGTCCAGCTTCTGTTGCAAACGGCCGGCGCCCAGCGCCATGATGTCTTTCACCCCGCCGTTATTGCGCGCCAACTCTTTGCCCATCGCCGCGGTATCCAGCGTTATCTTATAATCATTGGGACCGTTCACATTCACGCGGCGCGTTTCGGTCAACAGTGATTGCGGCCCCGAACCGGGCAGGGATCCGCCGTTCTGCATGGACGGCAGTTGATCCAGCGTCAGCTGCGCGATCCGGTTCGGTACGTTATTCATACCGATACCAACATCGCCCATCGAGCTGAAGCCGCCCACCGGCGCGGCCGGCGGAGTGAAAAAAGACCGGACGGTGTCGGTGTAAATATCCTGCAAGCGCGTGTTATCGGCCAACGCGCCGCCCGAGTGGATGGTGGTATTAAGCAAATCGAGAGCCTGATTATAGCTGCCGCTAAAAGCCGTGATGGGGGCCAGCGCGGCGGCGGGATCGGCGGTAACATCCACAGTGGCGCTCCCCGTGCCCGTAAGGGTGAGTACCAGCCCCCCCACGCCATTGGTAACAGTATTGGACGCGGAGGTATTGACGTGGCCGTTCACCGAAAACTCGGCGGTTTGCGGCGGGGCCGACTGTCCGTTGGAATAATTCGGAACCACCCAGCCGGTCTCCGGGTTGCGGGTGATGAAACCAAGGGACTCCAGAATGGTATTCGGGTCTTCCATCCGAATGTCGATCTTGCCGCCGTTCGCGCTTTCCAGCGCCAACCGCCCCCCGGCCACCGTGGCGCGTACGCCGGTCTGGGATGAAGTGCCGTCAAGCCGTTGGTTGCCATTCGTATCCTCGCCGGCGGAAAGAGTCCCCTGTCCCGCCTGGTTTTCGTTCAAGTAAAACGAGGGGAGATATTGCCGCCCGTCCCACGTGCCGGGAGCGGTGAGCGTTTGCAGCGTACCATCGCCGTTTATGTCGGCCGGGGAGTCGAGCTTTCCGTTGTGATTGGTGTCTTCACCATAATTGATTTTGTCGCGGATGCTGATAAGGTTATCGGAGGGGGTAATCGCGCTCTGCCAGCCGTTCAGCTTGAACGTGCCGGAAAGCCCCAACGCCGCGTTGGTATCGGCATACGCTTTCGAGGCCAGTTGATCGGCCTTCGCCAGCCGGGTAACCGTTACGGCGTATGTGCCGACGGGGGTGTTCTGGCCCGCGGTGGCGGACACAACGGCGTTATCCGAGCTTTGCGCCTTTTTAATGTTGTACGCGCTGGAATTCTGGATGTTGCCGGCATTGGCACGTAACGTCAGCAATGTGGTGTAAATGGCGTTCAGTTGCCGCTCCTGCTCAGCGAGAAAGCGGCTGCCAAACTGAAACTTGTAATCAAGCGCGGTGTTGTACCGACCCCCGTCCAACGCGTCGGCGGCATCCTTCGCGTTCAGCCCGTTGAGCGGGCTGTTAAGCGTCAAATCCACGCTTGGCACGTTGCGGCGGGCGAACCAAAAATCCTGCGTCACCGTCTTCTCGCCGCCCGTGAGGGTGAGGCTCCCCTGTACGGGGGCCTGCGTGGCCGAGGGGATGACCTCCTGCCTCGTCGAAGAGACCGCAGCCAGATTGTAATAGCTCTGGCTCTGCGGGAGGGCAACGGTACTGCTTCCCAGCATCACAAATACCTCAAGTTAAACTTTTCCGCGCCGATAACGTAAACGCGGAGGTTCAAACCCGTATCAACAATAACAAGCCGGTAAATCAAATAGTTACCACTCTTTTTCCGCTCAAGTTAAAGTATCCCGCTCCGATAACCTAGTAGGGCCGGAACGGACACCCCGCCCGCAACGATCCCCAAAAAAGAGAGTGCCGATTTACCCCGCACTATCTCTACTTGTGATATCGGCGGAAAAACTTAAATCTTTACTAAAAATTTTATTTTATTTTTTCAGGGGGATGACACCGCCTTCGGATTTGGAATTAAGAAGCGAAAGAGATCCTTCGCTGCGCTCAGGATGACAACAGAAAGGGATTTTTCACTGTTGCGCAGACATTTTCACCGCGGGCCGCCGACCGCAAACTATTTGATGAGCGCTTCGAGATATTTTCCGTAATCGGTATTTTTATAGCGGACCGCCTGACGCAGAACCGCGTCGGCGCCGATGAATCCCTGATTGTAGGCGATCTCTTCCAAACAGCCGACCATCAACCCCTGCCGTTGCTCGATAGCCTCGATAAAATTGCTCGCCTGCAGGAGCGATTCGTGCGTGCCGGTATCCAGCCACGCCACGCCGCGCCCCATCAGCTCCACCTTGAGCTTGCCCCGTTTGAGGTAAGCGGCATGAAGGTCGGTGATCTCCAGTTCCCCGCGCGGACTCGGCTGTATTTCGCGCACGATATCGACGACCTCTTTATCGTAAAAGTAAAGGCCGACCACCGCGTAATGGCTTTTCGGCTTTTCGGGCTTTTCCTCGATGGAGAGCACCGTGCCCCCATCGCCGAATTCCACCACGCCGTACCGTTGCGGCTCTTTCACGTAATAGCCGAAGACGGTGGCGCCGCTGTTTTGCGCTTTCGCCTTTTTTACCTGATCGGCAAAGCCGTGGCCGTAAAATACGTTGTCGCCCAAAATAAGCGCGGCCGGCCCGCCCGCCAAATACTCCCTGCCGATAATAAATGCCTGCGCCAACCCATCGGGGCGCGGCTGCTCCGCGTAGGAAAGCGCAAGGCCGAACTGGGAGCCGTCCCCCAGCAACGCTCGGTACAGCGGCAAATCGGACGGAGTGGAAATGAGCAACACTTCGCGTATCCCGGCCAGCATCAGCGTGGAAAGCGGATAGTAAATCATCGGCTTGTTGTAGATCGGCAGCAACTGTTTGCTGATAACCTGCGTGGCGGGAAAAAGCCGCGACCCGGTTCCCCCCGCCAGAATAATCCCTTTCATCATCCGCCCCCCTTTATCCGCAATCATTCTATACCATTCGAATATCAAACTTGGCCATCCCCTACTTCGCAAGGAGGGGATACAGGGAAGGTTTTTTTAACCCCACCTGTATCCTCCCCTTGAAAAAGGGAGGAATTTTTTCTTTCCGAATTACTCCGTGCTGAACTACCCAATATTTGACGTTTAATGTACCAATACTACAGTGTTTCAAGCATCTCTTCGAGCGCCCTGTCCCACGGGCGCAGCGGGCGGCCGGCCAGCGCCGCGTACGCCGAGCAATCAAGCCGGCTGTTTTTCGGACGGCGCGCGGGGCGATTCAGTTCATTGCTGGTGATCGGCGTCACCGTCACGCCGGCAATACCCTTACACGTCAAAACCTTCTTCGCGTACTCATGCCATGTGCAAGCCCCGGCGTTCGCCACATGCAAAATGCCGTTGGCGTTCTTTTCAATGCAGACGAGAATCGCGGCGGCAAGGTCTTTCGAATACGTCGGCGCGCCAGTCTGATCGTTCACCATTTTTATTTCGGACTGCTTCCGGGCCAGCTCCAATACGGTACGGGCGAAACTTTTCCCCCGCCATGAAAAAAGCCACGAAGTTCTGATAACCAGCCCGCCGGGCGTTTGGAGCGCTATCTTCTCCCCTTCCCGTTTGGTAACGCCATACACATTGAGCGGGCGCGGCGCGTCATCCGGCGTGTAGAACCCGTCCTTCGCGCCGTCGAAAACATAATCGGTGGAAACATACACAAGGCGCGCCCCCACGCCGCGCACGGCATCCGCCACAGCCCGGGTTCCCTCCACGTTGATTTGCCACGCGAGGTCTTTGTCGGTTTCGCACTGATCCACGGCGGTCATCGCCGCGCAATGCACCACCACATCGGGCCGAAGGCGGCTGACAACTTTCGTCACGGCGGCGCCGTCAGCCAAGTCGGCATCTTTGCGCGTGACGGGCATCGCTTCCACCCCGGCGCGCCCGGCAAGCAGCGTCATCAACGATCCGCCCAGCCCCCCTTCCGCGCCGATCACCGCGATGCGCATCGGCCCTTACGATTCCGCGAGGCGGCGGGCGTAATGTTTTTCGTAGTAGCCGCGGTACCCGCCGCTTTTTATCGCGCCCCACCATTCGCGGTTTTCGAGGTACCACGCGATGGTCTTTTCCATCGCCTCGTCGAACTGAAAAGCGGGCCGCCAGCCCAGTTCCGTCTCTATCTTCGTGCTGTCGATGGCGTACCGCCGGTCATGGCCGAGGCGATCCTGCACCGATTTTTTAAGGCTCTGCGGCTTGCCCAGTTTTTGCAAAATAATATCGGTGATGGAAAGGTTGGTGCGGTCCTTGGTGCCGCCGATGTTGTAAACCTCCCCTTCCTTGCCCGCGAAAAGAACCTTCTCCACGGCGGAACAGTGGTCGTCCACGAAAATCCAGTCGCGCACATAGAGGCCGTCGCCGTAGACCGGCAGCGGCTTGTCCTCCAGCGCGTTGGTGATGAAAAGCGGTATCAGCTTTTCGGGGAACTGATACGGCCCAAAATTGTTGGAGCAGCGCGTGACGGCGACCGGCAGGCCAAACGTGGCGTAATACGAAAGCGCCAAAAGGTCGGACGACGCTTTGCTGGCGGCGTATGGCGAGTTGGGGTGCAGGTTACTCGACTCGCTGGAATACCCCTCCGCGACGGAGCCGTACACCTCGTCGGTGGAAACGTGCACGAACTTCTGAATGTTGTGCCGCCGCGCCGCCTCCAGCAGAACGCCGGTGCCCAACACATTGGTTTGCAGAAAAACGCCGGCGTTCTCAATACTCCTGTCAACGTGCGATTCGGCCGCGAAATGAATCACCGCGTCGGCACCCGCCATCGCCGCGTCCACCGCCGCCGCATCGCAGATGTCCCCCTTGATGAACGTATGGCGGTGATTTTTCAGAACCGGTTCCAGATTGGCCAGGTTCCCCGCGTAGGTCAGCGCGTCCAGCGTCACCACCGCGCTTTCGTGCCGGCCCATGAAATAGCGGACGAAGTTCGACCCGATGAATCCGGCGCCGCCGGTAACCAGCAGCTTCATGTCAGCCGTCCTTGCGCGCCCATTCGTAGGGGATGGAGGGGTCGTGCGCGTCCAACCGGAATTCGTCCGGCTCTTTGGGATTGTAGGCTTCCGTTGGAAGATTGAGCACCATCGATTCGGTTTCGGAAATCCCCTTAAAACCGTGCTGGATATGGGGGGGAATACTCACCATCAGGTTGTTGTGCTCGCCGATGAAGAACTGGTTTATTTCGCCTTTGGTAGGGCTGCCGGGGCGGTTGTCGTACAGCACCAGCTTTATCATTCCCTTCAGGCAAGCGAAGTGATCGGTCTGCACCTTGTGGTAGTGCCACGCCTTGACCACGCCGGGGTAGACGAAGGTCACGTAGGCCTGGCCGAATTTTTGGAAAAACGGATCGTCGCACCGGAGGATTTCCATCAGCCGTCCCCGCTCGTCCGGCACCATCTTCAACTGCTTCGTATTGACCTGATATATCACCGCGCCTCCCCATCCGTAAACGGCCATTCCCCCGCCCCGCCCTATCTTTTGCTAAAGCGGGACAGAACATCCACCACCAGAATCATACAACAATCGGGGAATTGGTGGCGGAGCAAATATCGCGGTTTTTTCGTATCATCCCCATCCCCGCAGGATTTTATCCCGTACTTGATACGGGGCGGGGATGCCAACGGGAAGAAAGGGAGGCAGGATTGCCTCCCCTGCCCGGAGGCCGGGCGGTCAGAGGTATTGGTCGTGGATTTTCTGGATGGTGCCGTCCTTGAAAATCTTTTCGAACGCGTCCACCACCATCGGGTCGAAATGTTTGCCGGCCCCTTCAAGGATGTACTGGCACGCCTTTTCTATCGGCCACGCCTCTTTATACACCCGCTTGTTGGTCAGCGCGTCGAACACGTCGGCCACGGCGGTGATTCGGGCGGCCAGCGGTATCTGATATTCCATCAGCCCATCGGGATACCCGCTGCCATCAAACTTTTCGTGATGCCAGCGGGCCACCTCGCGTCCCATTTTGAAAAAGCCGCTGTTGCTTCTCAATATCGCTTCCCCGTGGAGGGCGTGCCCTTTCATCAGGTTGAATTCCTCTTCGGTCAGCTTCCCCGGTTTTTTAAGAATGGCGTCGGAAATGGCGATCTTGCCCACGTCGTGCAGGATGCTGGAGTAGCTGATCTCTTCCGCCTTGGTCTCGGAATAGTTCATCGCCAGCGCCAGATGACGGGTGTAGCCCGCGATGCGGCGGACGTGGTTGCCGGTGTCGGTGTCGCGGTATTCAGAGGCAACGGCAAGCATCGTCAGCGCTTCCATATTCGCCTCGTGCAGTTCGCTGGTGCGGAACTCCACCATTTTTTCAAGCGATTCGTTAAACGTCTTCAGGCGCGAATTCGCCATGGAAAGCTCGTTGTACAGATGGCGCACACGGATATGCGCCTTCAGACGCGCCAAAAACTCCTCCGCGGCGAATGGCTTTATGATGTAATCGTCGGCTCCGGCGTTGAGCAACATGGCGATGTCTTCCTTATCCGCCATTGTGGAAACGATGAGGATCGGCATGAAAGCATGTTCCGCGCTGCCGCGCACCATGCGGCAAAGCTGGTGGCCATCCATATTGGGCATGTTGATGTCGCTCACCAGAATATCGATGTCCTTGCGCGCTTGCAGGCAATTCCACGCTTCCATGCCGTCGCGGGCTTCCACCACCGTGTGTCCCTGCCTTTTGAGAATGCCGACGATGATGGCGCGTATGGTTTCGCTGTCTTCGGCCACCAACACCGTTTGGGGAGCCGTCACATGCTTCACGTCCAACAGGCGCTGGATGCGCGCCGATAGCTTGCCGCGCGGGAACGGGGTGACAAGGTAGTCCACCGCGCCAGCGCCAAAGGCTTCGCGCTGTTGTTCCGGCGTTCCCCGCTGCGTCACAAAGAGCACCGGAATATCACGCGTGGCGTGGTTGCCTTTTAGGCGGCGGCACACTTCGATGCCGCTTATCTTAGGCAGATCCACCTGCATGGTTATGGCGGATGGCTTTTCCTTCTCCGCCAAGGCCAGCGCCATTTCGCCATCTTCGGCAATTAAAAATTCCAGCGAAAGTTCGGTTAGCTCGCTTTGCAAAACCATCCGGGCGATTTTGTTGTCTTCAACAATCAATATCTTGCGCGGCTTGTCCACATCCAATGAAAAGTGCCGCTCATTTTCGGCGATCATTTTCTCCTCGGCTTCTTTGGTTTTGGGCATTTTGGCAGTATACAGCAAAGAGCGCTATTGCGCGATTCAAAGAGCGCGGCGCGAAGACAAGGAGGGAGCCCCCGGAGTGTGTCCGGCTCCGGGGGCTTTTGAATGAAATCGGGCGTAGAGAGGAGGAGGAGTTAGATCGCCCAATCCCATAGGAGGAACAGTTTGTTTTGCAGATCATAGGCCTTGCCAGCGCCGGTCATACGGGCCTGTTCGTCAGAGTTGTCCAGCGTCCACTGCAAGCTGATCCGCGCATTCTGCGCCGGCAACAATTCCCACTTAACGTCCAGTTGCGATGCCGTGGCGGGGGAAAAAGAATAAGTGGACGTAACGCCGCCGATCACCACGGTCTGCGTATAATCCCGCACGGTGGAGGTGCCATAGCGCACACCTAAATTCATGTACGGGCTGAGACGGTAAATCCCGGCCACCGCGATTCCGGTCCGCTTCAGTTGCGACTGCGTAAATGTATCGGCCCCGCTCGCCCGCTGCCCCAGGGAAAAGCTGTTCATGTCGTAAGCCGCTTCCATTTCCCAACGGTCGGCCCGGTAATTCAGCGCCAAGAGGTAATCCTGTGTTTTTTCGTCAGTGCTCATGCGATTCGGGGCGAACTCGTTAACTGCGGCGGTCTGCCCGAGGTCATAGGTATAACTGCCCGACGCGGTCGGCTTGAAAAGCAGCTCGCCGCTTTTGTTATCCCAATAGCGGAACGATCCGGCAAAGCCGCCCACATCAACCCGCGTCATCACGCTGTAGGCGTTGCCGCGGGTGCTCACTCCCTGCCCCAGGCGGCGTGTGCCGGAAACCACCACCACGTCATAACTGAACGGGCCGAATTCCGGGTTGCCGAAAATCCTGGCGCCCGTGTCGGTATAGCCGAGCCCCAATCCCACATCCCGCGCGCCAGCGTTCGAATTGCCGAAAAACGCGGGGTTGGCCGAGCCGAACCATTCACGGTTTGGCGAAACGGCGTCCGAATCGGTGGTGCGAATTCCCCCGAGGTCGACGCCTAAATACCCGGGACCGAAAATATTTGCGATTCTGATATGGCCTTGGTCAATATCGGTCTTGCCTATCTGATAGGAGGCGAAGTAGCCAATATCTTTCTCAATCGTCCCCGCAGCGGTCAGATCCATTTTATTGCCGTTCATGCAGCAGGGAAAATTGTTCGCCACATCGCCACCTGGCCCCGACTTCGGACTAAATATTGAAATTCCCCCGTTTATCCGGAGGCTCAAAGGTGGATTTGCCTTGCCGGAATCCAAGTGCAGGTCGAATGCGGGGGAAGTTTTTCCCGTCTCCGCGCCATCGCGTGAATCAGGCATTTGATAGGCATTCATTTTATACTTGAATCCCTCCGCGTTCAGGCGTGGCCACGTGGTGTGGCAAAGAACGCAGGGAGCGTTATATTTCTTGGCAAATGCCGGAATAGCTTCGGCCCGGTCAAGCCAGGCGAAAGCAACCAATGCTAAAAGGGAAAAAAAGCTGAATCGGCCAAGGCTGCCGCCGCCATTAACACACCTGATAGATGTGGTGATTGTACGTAGAATGAGACCCAATTCAGTCCTCCTTGTTAGAAATATATATTAAAAGTAAATAAAAGTCAACAAATATCTTTGAAATATTTATATGCTATTCTTAGCATAAATTACGTTGTTAACCTATTATTTTTTCGTTCCGTTACTATTTTCCGGGAATTAAAAAGGTTCATATCCCACGGGAAGAACTATAATTACCCCAAGAAATCTTTGGGGTTAATTGTGGATAAAAAGAAGGCCGTAACCGTTTTGGGTATCGCGGGGGGAGCGTTTCTTCTAGTCTTATTGCTTTTCCAGGCCGGCTTCTTTAACAAATTTGAATACCTCGCATACGATCAGGCGGCAAAGTGGATTCGCATTCCAAAAGCCCCTTCGGATCAAATCGCGATAATTTTGATCGATGAAGCCTCGCTGGCGGCGCTCAATTCCTCCGCGGGCCGGTGGCCGTGGCCCCGCGCACTCTACGCTGATTTCCTCGAATTCATCATGAAGGGGAAGCCGCGTGCCGTCATCTTCGATATCCTCTGGCCCGAAACACGATTCCCCCGTGACGCCAAGGGCAACCTGAGTGCCGATGATGACGCGCTGGTGGATGCCACCGCACAAAGCGGACGCGTCTACCACGCGATGCAACTTATAACGGATATCGAGGACGAGAAAAATAAAACCCTTATTAACCGCCCCCTTCCCGATGATTTCATCAGCCGGTTCGCGCTGAAAGAAGTCAGTGGCACAATGCCGGGAACGGGCGGGAGCAACAACTACTATCTCCCCATCCCCGAACTGTACCGGGTTGCGCACAATGTCGCCGTGGTGGAATTCGCCCCGGACGAAGACGGCGTCTACCGCCGCACCCGGCCCGTTCGCGAATACCGCGGCGCACATTTCCCCGTGCTGGGCGACGCGCCATTTTTGGAAGGAAAACGGATAACAATAAACAAGAACTCCCTCGCGGTGGAGAACCTCTCCGTCCCGCTGGACGCCGATGGCAACTATCTCATTAACGTCTACGGCAAATTCAAGCCTTACTCGATAAGCGGTATTTTCGCGTCGCTGGCGAAAATGCGCAACGGCGATTTTGAGGATATGATGATCGACCCAGCGGAGTTCAAGGACAAGATCGTATATGTGGGGGCGAGCGCCGTGGGGGTTGAAGACATGAAGCCGACCCCCATGGGCGCGCTTTCCCCCGGGGTTTATTTGCACGCCTCGCTCGCCAGCAACTTCATCCTGAACGATTTCCTCGCCCCGCCACGGCCCGGCGTCACGGTGGCGCTGCTGCTCTGCCTGTCGCTCGCCGGCGCGGCGGGAACCTTCTATGCCCATTTTTTTTCCCTTAGGATCGCGATTCCCGCCGCTGCCGCCGCGGCCCTTGCGGCGGGCTACTTTTACGGTTTTTCCCACAACCAACTGATCGATTTCATCCCCCCCTTCGCCGCCATCGTCTTTTCCAGCGGCGGCTCGTTTGCCTATCTCCTGCTGACCGAAGGGCGGGAAAAAGCCAGGGTGCGGCGCATGTTTTCGCAGTACGTTTCCCCCGAGGTGCTGGCGATGATGACCGAGTCCTCCACCGACCTCGCCCGCCTGGGCGCCGGCACGAACGAGGACATTTCGGTGCTCTTCTCCGACATCCGCAGCTTCACGACGTTCTCCGACAAAACCCCGCCCGAACAGGTGGTCGCCATGCTTAACACGCATTTCAACTACATGACGGAGGCTATTTTCCGCACGCGGGGCACCATCGACAAATTCATCGGCGACGCCATCATGGCCTACTGGGGCGCGCCCGTGAAACTGCCGGATCACGCCCTGCGGGCCGTCACCGCCGCCATCGACATGACCAAACTGCTGACGACGGTGAACGCGGAACTGGCGCGGAAAGGAATCATCCTCGACCTGAAAATCGGCATCGGCATCAACTCCGGCGAAGCGATCGTGGGAAACATCGGTTCGGAAAAAAAGTTGAACTTCACCGTTATCGGCGATACGGTGAATCTGGCCTCCCGGCTGGAAGCGCTCAACAAAAACTACGGCGCGCCGATCATCATTTCCGAATTTACTTACCGCAAACTGGACGGCAAGGTGCTCTGCCGGATTCTCGACCGCGTAAAAGTGCGCGGCAAAGCCGAACCGGTCTTGATTTACGAAGCGATGGTATTCGATGATGAAGCCGGACAGAAAACCGCCGGGGAACAGGCGGCGTTGACCGACCGCGCATTCGCTCTTTATGAAAAAGGGGATTATCTTTCGGCATCGAAGCTGTATAATACAGTGCAAAATGCCACGCTAAGGGGCCTTTTTACCGCCCGGTGCAAAGAAGCGCTTGAAAAACAGGAGACATCATTATGAAACGCGTATTTCTTATGGTCACGCTCTTGATTCTGCCGGCGAAGATCGTGTTGGCTAAAGACCTATTCGTGCAAAGCGCCAAAGCAAAAATAATGAGCGAGCCCAGCTTCAAGGCGCAGGTGATTGACACCGTCAACCGCGGCGACAAGCTGGAGCAGATGGAGGCCAAGGACGGTTGGATTAAAATCAAAACAAAATCCGGTAGCGGCTGGGTGAACAGCCTCGGGGTAGCCGACAGCGCCCCGTTGGACAAAGTAACCGTGGTCGCCGCCGATGTGGCGGAGTTGCAGGAAAAGTCACGAAAGCGAAGCAGCGCCATCACCAGCGCTGCGGCGGCCCGGGGCCTCTCGGACGCCGAGCGTAAACGGATGAGCGAAGCGGGCCAAGCCGATTACCGCGCCATGAAGCATCTGGAAGAATTGGCCGGTAACATCAGCGACCGTGACATCCGGGAATTTGAGGCTGGGAAATAACACCATGATTATAAAAATCCTCTTTACAGCGGCCATGACCATGCTGTTGACCCTCCCCGCCGCGGCCGAGAATGTAAACCGCACCCGGATACACCATCTCTCGCAAGCCATCGGCGCGGAAGACATCGTGGCGGAAGTCAAATTCGGCAAGGAAGTGGGCGCCCGCATTCTGGGAAAGTATCCTTTGTACAAGAACGATTCCCTCACCCGTTATGCCAACCTCGTCGCCAAAACCCTGGCCCAGTACTCAAACCGCCCCGAGTTGCCGTTCATCGTGGGGGTGCTGGACACCGACATGATCAACGGCTTTTCCGCCCCTGGCGGCTACATTTTCATCACCCGCGGAGCCATCGAAGCCATGGACGATGAATCGGAGCTGGCCGCCGTGATCGGGCACGAAATGATGCACGTCTGCCAGCGCCACATTGTGAAGGAGCTGAACATTCACGGCACCAGCGACTCCCCTGTGGCGGGTTTCTCGCACATGATCGGCGGCGCGGGAGAGGCGGTAAACCTCACTTTTGTCCGCGCGGTGGACGAGGCCACAAACATCCTTTTCGAGCGCGGTTATAAAAAGCAGGATGAAATAGAGGCCGACACATTGGGAACCATACTGGCCGCCAACGCCGGGTACGACCCCACCGCCCTTATACGCTATTTCAAAAAAATAAAGACGGGGCAGGAAAAGGAAATCGGTTCAATACGCAAGCTGCACCCGTCCTTCGACGACCGGATAGAATGGATCAATCACTCCATCGAAAAGGACGGCCTGGGCGGAGAAGGCTATAAAATCGGCAAGGAGAGGTTTAATGGGTTTCTGGCAAAAAAAGGCTAAGCTGCTCGTTTGCGCGGCAGTGTTGCTGTGTACATCCTCCGGGACGGCGGGCGCGGACGAATATCACTATAACAGCACCATCATCGGGGAGCGGCCCGCCGGCATGGCTGGCGCCTACACCGCCGTATCGGACGACGCCTCGGGCCTTTTCCACAATCCGGCGGGAACCGTCTACTCTTTCGGATCCAACCTCTCCGTCAGCGCCAACGCATTCAACACCAGCACCAAGAAATACGATAACGCGGGGCTGAACTTCTCCTATGAACGCAAATCGGAAACCCTCCAGCCGAACTTTTTTGGCGTCGTGTCGCACACCCCGTACGGCGCCATCGGATTCTCCTACGCCGTGCAGGACTCGCTGATGGAAGAACAAAACCAAACATTTCATAACCCCACCGCGGCGGTGACCGAATGGACGCTCAATTATCTTAAGGACTACAGCATCTACAACATCGGCCCTTCCATCGCATGGGACGCATCCAAAGATCTTAAAGTCGGCATCACCCTTTACTATCACTATAAAAAATACAAGGTCGTCAACAACAGTTTCCAATACTACGTTGATGGCACCACCAGATGGACCAACACCCTGCTCCGCGAGGAAAATCAGGGCTTTCGCCCCATCATCGGCGCTCTGTACTCCCCGGAAAACGGCAAGTACGCCGCGGGCCTGACCATAACCCAAACCTTCCTTACCGATTCCAGCATATACTTTCAACAAACCCAAAAAACGCCCACGGTTGGCGGGGCATATTCAACGAACCCCTATTTCAACACCCAGCGCTTTAACGGAGAAACAAGCTGCCCGTATACCGCAAAATTCGGCGTGGCTTATTTTCCCTCCAACGCGATGCTGGCCGCCGGGGACATATCGTATACCGGCCCCGTCACCGATATATGGGGCGACCGCCAACCGGTCATTAACGCGGCGCTGGGATTTGAATATTACCTCTCCACGTTCTATGCCATCCGTGCCGGTATCTATACCGACCGCTCCAACACCAAAGCGGTTTCCACCGCATCGGATCCGGAGCATATCGATCTCTATGGGGTATCGTTCAGCGGAAGCTACTTCGTTAAGGGAAGCACCGTCACCTTTGGATTGACCGACAGCTATGGCAAAGGCCAGCATTGGATAAACAGCGCGGCCACCGCCAGCGGCACGATGACGATGAACAGCCTGATGATTTTTCTGGGCAGTTCATACAGTTACTAGGGCGGCCCGCCGCGCTATGATTATGACGGTTTCCGCATGAAAAAACTCCTTGCCCTAACCGCTGCGGCTTTCGTTGTGCTCATCCTGCTGCTGATGGCCGCCCTGAAAGAAGCCAACGCTCCGGCCTCCCCCGCCCATGGTTCCATAACCGTGATGATAGCCCCCGGCATGCGCCTTTCACAAACCGCCAAAACGCTTGAAACGGCCGGCGCGGTGAAATCGGCCGCCACATTCGTCCTCGTGGCAAAGCTGCACCGGCTGGGGGACAAAATAAAAGCGGGGGAATACGAACTCGATCCGGGTCAAAAACCGGTCGAGATGCTCCGGCAGCTTGTCGAGGGGCGCGTGAAATTGCACCCCCTCACCGTGCCGGAAGGATTCACCATGAGGCAAATCGCCGAGTTGACCGCCGCCAACGGCCTTTGCTCCGCCGCCGATTTTCTCAAAGCCGCCACCGATCAAAAACTGCTCGCCGAATTCGGCATCAACGCGGCCAGCGCGGAGGGATACCTGATGCCGGAAACATACCACTTCCGTAAAAACACCGGCGGTACCGCCGCCGTTCGCGCCATGCTGTCGATGTTCATGAAAAAAACGGATGTCCTGCGGCAACAACACCGGAATCAACCCCTCACGCTGCACCAGATCATCACGCTCGCCTCCATTGTGGAAAAAGAGGCGGCCGGGCCGGATGAATACCCCGTCATCGCCGCCGTGTTTTACAACAGGCTGCGCCGCGCCATGCCGCTGCAGGCCGATCCGACCGTGATTTACGCCATTCCGGATTTCAACGGCAACATCCGCAAAAAAGACCTATCCATCGATTCGCCGTACAATACCTACCGCTACCGGGGCCTTCCCCCCGGCCCAATCGCCAACCCCGGCATGGGGGCGCTCGAAGCGGCCTACGCGCCCGCTTCAGTTGAATATCTTTACTTCGTGGCGATGGGCAAAATTAAAAAACATTACTTCTCGGCGACTCTCAAAGAACACAACGAAGCGGTGCGAAAATACCAATTGGGCGGCCGGGGCTGACCGGCCATGCTGCTCTGGCGGAATGCTTTTGAGCGATATATGCAAGAAGCGCTGGGGCGCAACCTGCGGCTCGTCTGGACGATGAACCGGCGGGTGATGATTTCGTTGCGGCGTCAGAGCGGGCAGCCGGTGCTCCGCCTGCACGAAAGCTTCGCCACCGCGGGGCAGCAACTGCTCGGCGATCTCGTGCAATTCCTCCTGCATGGACGGAAGGCGCCGCAAAGCATCAAAGATTTCGTGCGGACGATAGAAAGCGCGCGGGAACCGCGCGCGATCCGCATCGTCACCGGCGGCAAGCACCACGACCTGCGCGACATCTACCGCAAGCTCAACGCCGAATATTTCGGCGACAAGCTGGCGGGCCGCATCACCTGGGGGCGCAGGGCGTTCGGCGTGAAACGCTCCATCACGTTCGGCACCTACGCGTTCGACCGGAAGCTGATACGCATCCACCCGGTGCTGGATACCGGATTAACACCGCTTTTCTACGTGGAAAGCGTGGTGCATCACGAAATGGTGCACGAATACCTCGACACGGTGGAAGGAATTGGCCGCAAACGCGGCAAGGTGCATACGCGCCGCTTCCGCGAACTGGAACGGGGATTCAAGTTTTACGAAATGGCCAAGGCGTGGGAAAAGCGCCACCTCAACAAGCTGCTCCGCTACCAACCCGAAAGGGAATAATTCTTTCTCCGTCATCCCCGTGCAGGTGGGGATCCAGCCATATTGTCAAAGTTTTCTGGAAAGAGCAGAATTATTACTGGGCACAACGAAAGCCGATAAAGGCATGGCGGTCATCTGGCATATCCGCCTGAGCAACGCCTTGCCGAACAGCATCCGCAGGAAGGCCCCAATTGCCGCCTAACAAAACACGTTTCTCGTTTTTATCCCCCATCCTACTGTCCGTCCACTCCGTCACGTTTCCGGTCATGTCATACAATCCTATTCCGTTGGGCTTCTTTTGCCCCACAGGGTGCGTTTCGTCACCGGAGTTTTCGCGGTACCAGGCATATTCCCCAAGTCGGCCTTCATCGCTCGTCCCGGCAAACGTTTCCTGTTTCCCCCCGCTGGTCGCCGCGTATTTCCACTCCCACACAGAGGGTAGCCGTTTTCCCACCTGCTCGCAATAGGCGCTCGCATCGTTCCAGCTTACTTGCTCAACCGGACAAGTGGGACAACCAGTGAAGTTCGAGGGGTTGCTCCCAACCACCCGCTGGTACGCCTCCTGCGTTACCTCCGTCTTGTCTATTTGGAAATCTTCCACGCAGTTGTGTGGATCATCCACAAAACACCCCCCCTTCACTACAACCATTTCCGGGCGAATATTCTTGGTAGTTAATGCGGTAAAAGAGCGTCCGATATTTTCACACTTGATACCTGCTTCATCGTTAAATCGGATGTGTGATGTTGCGCGCTTATAGGCTTTTCCGTCTTTATTGAAATGTACTTTAGTTACTTCTATTGCCAAGGAGTTTGCATTATTACCAATGTACATTGCCCTCCCAATTTTCTCCACAAAATAGAAAATGTCATCGAGATAAACCCAGACAACCTCCTCGCGCTGCGAATCATATAGCTTTCTAAACGGTTCACCGGCAATTTTTACAACCTGCTCCTCGCTTTTTCCTTCCATGCTTTCTCCATCGCGCCCCCCTGAAGGAAACCCATGTGCCGTGTTTAAGAAGAAGCTGAAAACGATCAAACCAGCTAGCAATATACTGTGACTTCTCATGGAGCCTCCTATATATCGGTTATATCAGTAACTACTTTTTACTATAGATAGTCAATTCATATCCATGCCCGACATCACAATCCCCAAGTATCAAGTTTATTTCTTCAGGTTCTAGTGGCATCTCTCCATAAATGAAGGGGGCTGTGGTTGCACGCCAAGTTATGTCTCTGCAGCCCAACGGTTCCCACCCAAACCACCACCATTTTGTTTTTTGTATTTCTAAAGTCTTTGTAGAAATTGTGCGTGTTTTATCATCCCAAGAAAAACCCAGCATGGTAACTCGCAATCCCCAATCTTTTACTGCAAAATACTGTGTCGACATTTCCAAACCATTCAAAATCGATAATGTTTGACTCCGCCATGCGGTGTTATCCCAAGCATTGGCTTCTGGTTTTTTATCTTCTAGATGACTGGGTACCGTAACGGCCCCGGCGAGATCCACGTTATCCTGCGGCTTGGCGGCACTCGACTCTTTTCCATTTCCCTTCGAAACACTCGTAATTCCTTCGGAAGTCCCTGCCTTCTTTGCCACCACGGATAATTCCGTATCTGGTATTTCTGGTATATCTTCTAATCGGGGATAAGAAGCTATAAACCTTTTTACATGACCATCACGCGCACTATCTTTGAGGTGTTTTTTTCCTGTTACTTTCAATGTCATAATTTTTATGTCCGTGTCCCCTAACCAGCCCTCTTTTAATACTTCTGTTTTATTCACTACACCTTCGATCTCAGGCTCCACTGTTTTAGTAACTAATTTTACATATCCTTCTCTCAATCGTTCATCATTTCTAAAACTTTCACCGAGGTATTGTTCATAGTCTTGCCGAAATCTTGTTTCCAGTTTAGAAGCTTCGGCCGCAGCATCTGATATTAGCTTTTGTTTGCATTCCGGAGGGGATTCTACACAAGTTCTTTTAACATCCTCCATGGTACGCTCAAAAGGCTCCTCAATTTTCCGCCGCAACAAGTCAAATTCCAAATTCGCAAGTTTATTAACGAGGTTGTTGTATGCATCATGAATGGCTTTTAATTTACCCCTGGTAATTGCAGCCGCAGGTAATAATTTACCTTTTCTTGATTCTTCCTTCCTTTTGGTTTTTATCGAATCCTCAAGGTCTTCTCGAGCTTTATCCATCTCCCCTTGGGCGTTTTTTACATCATCGTCTTTTTTATAGGGCCTGGAAACCTTGGCGTTATAACTTGTTACAATTTCAAATTGACCCTGTTTTTGAATCAATATTTTTTCTTGATTCGGCATATCCAACTCTAATCTTTTTATTTCGAAGATCGCGCTAATTAAAGATGAATTTTGCTCCTCAAAGGTTGCAAGGAGCTTGGCAAATTCCGTTCTCCTTTCTTCGATTGCTTTTTCAACGTCCAGCCTTGTTTCCGTTTTCGCAAAGCTGGAATGCGCGGAGACAAAAAGGATAAAGAATGCCGCAAGAATTCTGTTTAAATATTGCACATGAAACCTCACGCGCCATCTCCTTGATATCCCCTTTTGGGGATTCACTTAACTTACAGAAGGGGTTGCCATCTCACACGATACGACAAAGACAACCCCCTGATTTTATTCTTTCACCAAGCTACTATTCTGTTGCGCTCTTATTTGCCCTCTCCCTCTTCTTTCCCACTTCTTTGTCCAGCTCATCATATAGTTTTTGGGAATTTTTTTGTACATACTCTTTCATTTTTTCACTTAGATTGTTAGCGTTTTGAATGCTGTTTTCAATGGCGTTCAAATCAAGTTTTGCAAGTGAGTAAAGGGTGTTTTTCTTATCATTATCCTGACATCTGTCAACTATTACCGATCCGCGAAGAGTCTGCTCGAAGAAAATCTTTTTAACATTTGCGACATCTTTCTCTTCGGTGGACTTTCCATCTTTTCTTGTACCTGCCAGATATTCTTTAGATAAGCCTGCAATGTACAATTCGAATATTTTGGCTATTTCAGTATTCGCCATATTATCCGCCGTTACCTTCTTTAGCTGGGTATCTTCCCAGTCCGCATTCCCCACGCCATAAAATGCTTTGCCTGTATCCGCTGGAAACGCTCCGCTTCCTTTCAGTACCCACTCGAAGCCTTTTGCTGATTGACAATAAGTAAGATGGGTTGGCTGGGATGGTGTCGAACTGACAGGGTCTTTAGATGAAGACGCGCAACCCGATACGGCGAGGATAGATGCCATAACCATTGATATGGAGATAAGTATTTTGAACATGAGTTACTCCCGAAAAAAAGATTAATATTTATCCGACATTTCCCAAATGACCGCCGATTAGCGAAGAAGGTGGACAGGTGAAGAAGTGTTGGCATTTTGACAAAAAGTTCAAACGAGACATTGCTGCATGTTTAGATAGCGGAGCGCTGACAAAAGCGGTGAGGATGAAGGAGAGAACAAAGAATAATGAAAGGGTGGCGGTAATAAAAGCTAAGGACTTTTTACCCCCCCCCTACAAGCTTCGTGCCAACAGTATTCATACCCTCTCCCCTTATAATTTACCAATCACCAAAAAAAAAGACTGCCCGGTGGTGTATCAGTTTGAGATTGCCGCAGCCATCTTCGATGGCCTCGCAATGACAAAAACCGTCATTGCGAGTGGTAACGAAGCAATCTCATGCTCCATTCAAACAGTAATTTCAAACTGAGAAACTTGTATCTTGGAAATCGTAGAATTTCATTAAGTGGAAACCGGGGAAAACTGATGAGACACTCATGGGAGACACCATGTTCGGTAGATAAGTTTCCCCGGTCTTCCGACAGACTCTGAA
>JAHFEK010000043.1 GCA_023248495.1 Nitrospinales bacterium | reverse complement strand
CGGCGGTTTTGATTTTGTTGCCGCGGCATTTTGCAAGGCCTTGGCGGATCATTTCCGCCTCTATCTGGCTAATGATGCGGTCGCATATCTTTTCGCCCCCCTGCTGGATGATGCGTCCTATCCATTCTTCCATCTCGGCGGGGGTCTGCTCCTCCACTTTGCTGAAGTGATGCGGCATCAGCACTTCGTCGCTGCCCATGACGAGCGCGCGTTTGATGGCGTTTTGCAGTTGCCGCACGTTGCCGGGCCAGTTGCGCGTTGCCAGCTCGGCGCACGCTTCGTCGGCTATCCGCTTGCCGCCGCCGTACCGTTTCACGAAATAGCGGGCCAGCAGTTCGATATCGCCCGTCCGTTTCCGCAGCGGCGGCACCTGTATTGCCAGCACGTTGAGACGGTGGAAAAGGTCTTCGCGGAACAGCCCCTCCTTCACCATCGATTCCAGATCGCGGTTGGTGGCGGCGGCGAAACGCACGTCCACCGGCGTGGCTTTGCGCGCGCCGACCGGCGTGATTTTCCCCTCTTCCAGCAGCCGCAGCAGTTTGGCCTGCATCTTGGGGCTTATCTCGCCTATCTCGTCCATAAAAAGCGTGCCGCCGTCGGCCTCTTCCACCAGCCCTTTTTGGTCGCGGTCGGCCCCGGTGAAAGCCCCCTTGATATGGCCGAAGAGCTCGCTTTCCATCAGGTCTTTCGGGATGGCGGAACAGTTCACGGTGACGAACGGCTTTGCCGCGCGGTCGCTGAACTCGTGCAGGTTTCGCGCCACCAGCTCTTTGCCGCTGCCGCTTTCGCCGGTGATGAGCACGGTGAAATGCGAGGCGGCGGCTTTGCCGATTTTTTTGAACAGCGACTGCATCGGCGCGCTGCGCCCGATGATCTCGAAGCGGCCCGGCGCGGCGGTTTCGGGCGCGGTTTCTTTCGCCGATCCCGCCAGCGCGGCGCGTTGCTCGATGCGGTCGAGTATCTGCTCGATCTCGTTGAGGTCCAGCGGTTTCACCAGATATTCGAATGCGCCGCGTTTCACGGCCTTGATGGCGTTATCCATGGTGGCGTCGGCGGTCATCACCACGCAGGGGGCGGCGATGCCGCGTTCTTTGATCCAGCCCAGCAGATCCAGTCCCTGGCCGTCCGGCAGGCGGATATCGAGGAACGCGGCGAAGAAACGCCCGGCGGCCAGTTTTTCTTTCGCCTCGGCGATGGTGGCGGCGGTGGCGGCGGCATAGCCTTTGCGCTGCACCATTCGGGAAAGCACGAGGCGGAGCGACGCTTCGTCTTCGACGATGAGGATGGCTTTGTCGTGCTTCACGGCGGAGCGGCTACCGCTTTCCTTCTTCCCCGGCGGACGGCTTTTTCAGGTTCTGTTCGATGAGCCGTTCCGGCATAAGCTGCTTGAACTCCGCAATATCCCGTTCCAGCGCGGCCAGTTGCTTGCGCTGGCCGCGGATGACGCCATGCAGCCGCAGTTGCTCGTACACCGCGAACAGCATGGTAAAAAGAATGCCGGCCGCGGCCGCGGTGAGCAGCGCGAAAAAAAACGGCATCGGCCCCAGGTGGTAGCCGAAATAATATTGGATGGTGACCTGCGGATCCATGTTGCGCAGCCCCAGCGTGACGAGGAACATCAACATCGCCAAACCCAGCATGAAGCGGATGGCGGTCACCGGCTAATTCTCCTTCGCGCCGGGCCCGGGGGCCGCCGGCCGCGCCTTGCCGCCGTGGCCCAGCGCCGCGTCGCGCTCGCGGTACGATTGCGCGCGAAGCGAATCGATCTCCCGCGCGGTCTGTTCTATCTCGTCCTCTATCCGCAGGAGCGTGTCCAGTTCCACGGCGGCCCCTTCATCCGGTATTTCGGAGATGCGCCCGTCTTTATACGCCTTGTAGTACCGCTCGCCCAGCCGCCGGTAACACGAATCGCGCGCGCTGGAATAATTCGCCACGATCAGCTTGTAGATAAAAAGATCCTTCTGCTCCCTCAGGTGGCTGGTGATGACGGCCACGAGGCGCTTGATGTCTTCCCACATGGCTTTATTTGGCCGGCGGGGGCGATGGTTGTTGGGCGGCGGGGTCGGCGGGCGCAACCTCCGGGGCGGGGGCGGCCGCCTCTTCGCCGGGGGCCGCATCGGGCGTCTTCTCATCCAGCATGGCGAGGATTTCCTTCACCTCGTTCCGGAGTTGTTCTATCTTCGACAGCGCTTCCGGCTCGCCCTGAAACTCCACGGTCATCGCGTCCAGTGTGCGGGTGGTGCGCATCAACTCTATCTTTAGCGCGGCGGGAGCGGGGCTGCCGGAATGTTTCAATTCATCCACGGCGGTCAACGCCTGCTGCGCGCGCGTCTCGGCCGATTTAATGTTCACGTTGGAGCGGTAAAAGAAGACCGCCGCCAGCACCAGCGCCACGATGCCGATCACCAGCGAGGTGAGCGACAGGGCGGTGCCGGACGAGCGTTGATCGGGATGTTCCTCTTCAGCCGGCGCCGGTTCGGGGAGCGGGCTGTAGAGGGGACGCTCGGCGGGCGGGTATTGCCGTTCGGCTTTTTCCGCAAGGCGCTTGCGCTCGCGCTCGGCGGCGTTGCCGCCGCCGCTGGGCGGAATCTCGCTATAGCCCCAGGAGTTGTCTTCCATGCCCCCTATCTTACCGGAACATTGCAAAAAGTCTCAACTAATCCGCTTCCCCCCGGTTGTCATCCCCGCCCCGCGCCGCGGCACGGGGTAAACTCCGGCGGGAATTTTATCCACAGATTGCACGGATTAGCGCAGATTGATTGGGAAGAGTAGTTTTTGCCACGCAGGGGCGGGTGGGAAGTGGTTGAACGTATAATTCGTGTTTCCTGTAATCCGTGAAAATCTGCGTTAATCTGTGGAAAAAAATCCGCTTCCTCCCGGTCGTCATCCCCGCGCAGGCGGGGATCCAGAGCTTTTACCTTGCAGCTTTCCCTTACCTTCAATATCGCAATTCCCGGTTTTGGCTTTTTGCGGTACTATCGACGGCAGGATGAACAAATCGACAAGGCGGATGCTGATTATTCTGGCCGCGTGCGCCATGATCGCGCCGGGCGCGGCCTTTGCGTGGAACGTGACGGGACAAACCGACTATCCCAATGAAACGCACTTCGCCATCAAATGCGACAATGGCGCCGCCGTAACGGTGAAACAGATGCATCCCGTGGAACCCAAGCTGGCGTATACCAGGGGCTGGTGGTTCGTGGTGGGCGGCAGCTTTTTCAACTACCCCTCGCAAGAACACGCCGTGAAAGCCGCCTGCGCCGCACCGCAAGAAGCCAAGTAGCCCGCCTTAATCCCACCGGACGAAGGTTCCCCCGCCTCTCTCAAGAAGGTAGTCGAGCATCATCCCGGCGGCGTTTTTAAGCTCGGCCCTTGCCCCCGCCCGGGTGGGCGACCATGCAAAAAGGTGAGCCTGTCCTTCTACCTCGGCCAAATATCCTTCACCGTCTTTGCGGACAATTATTTTCATATGAACAATTGCAGCGTATAAAGCGAGGGAACATAAGGCGTAAAAAATAGCTGGAAGAACTCGCGGAAGGGACGGAAAAGCCGCCTCGTTTTTTCTTTCCCGAAAACTTGCTCAAATGGGCAAACTTTCATATAGTTGAAACATGGATGCACTGGTGGAAAGAGTTACCCGGAAAATCGCCGACGCGATACGCCCCGATAAAATTATCCTTTTTGGTTCCCGCGCCAAAGGCACCGCGACCGAGGAAAGCGATATTGACCTGGTGGTGGTGTATTCGGGGCCGAAAACCACGCTGGAAATCGAACTGGAAATTGAAGACCTCTTTATACCGAGGGATTTTTCGATGGACGTAATCGTGATGCGGCCAGAAGACATCGAGAGGAAAAAAAGAATCGCCAACACGCTTGCCCGCGAGGTGTCCGAACGCGGGGTAGTCTGCTATGGAGGATGAAAAACGCGAAGAGGTTGAGCACTGGCTTATCAAGGCCGAACATGACATCAGAGCCGCCAACGCCGTCCTGAAAGAAACTCCCCCCATTACGGACGTTGCCTGTTTTCTTGCCCAGCAGTGCGTCGAGAAATCCTTTAAGGGATACCTTGCATTCAGCGATAGCCATATTGAGAAAATCCATGATCTGAATAAATTGATCGGGACGTGCGCACATACGGACAAAACTTTTCTGGAACTGATTCCCCTGGCAAAGGGCATGACCGCATATGCCGTGAAAGAACGATACCCGGACAACTGGCGCGAAATTCCGTATGAGGAGGCGGTCAGCGCTGTGCGGAGAGCCGGGAAAATCATGTCGTTCGTAAAAGCCAAGGTCGGCCTCTAACCCGCTTTAAGCGGACTAACAATTGTGGAGAATTACAACGTGGTGCCGAAGGGTTTTTATTACGCGGGCGTCAAAGCGAAAATAAAAAAGTGGGATAAAGAGGACGTCGGCCTCATCATCAGCCACGAGCCGGCCGCCGCCGCCGCCGTGTTCACCACCAACCGGGTGAAAGCCGCGCCGGTGCTGCTGAGCCAGGCAAACCTGAAAAACCGCGCGCACCGCGCCATCGTCGTCAACAGCGGCAACGCCAACGCCGCCACCGGCACGGTCGGCATGAAGAACGCCAAAGCAACCATCGAGGCCGTCGCCCAAAGCCTCGGCATCAAAACCGGCGAGGTGCTCATCGCCTCCACCGGCGTTATCGGCCTGCAACTGCCGATGGAGAAGATACTGGGCGCGATACCCGCGCTTACCAACGCCCTCTGCAACGACGCGGCCCCCTTTACCCGATCCATTATGACCACCGACACCCGCCCCAAGGAAGCGTCGGCGCGGGCGAAAATCGGCGGCAAGACGATCACCGTGTGGGGCAGCGCCAAAGGGGCCGGAATGATCCACCCGAACATGGCGACGATGCTGGCCTTCACGCTCACCGACGCCGCCATCGCCAAGCCGGTGCTGCAAGCCGCGCTGGTGGAGGCCGCCCGGCACACCTTCAACCGGCTCACCATCGACGGCGACACCAGCACCAACGACACCCTCATTCTGCTCGCCAACGGCGCGGCGGGAAACAAGCCGGTTGCCAAAGGAAGCGCCGACTACAAAAAATTCGTGGCCGCGCTCACGGCGGTCTGCGCGAAGCTTTCCGAGATGATCGTGGGCGACGGCGAAGGGGTGACGCGCATCGCCGAAATCAAAGTGGAAAAAGCCAAAAACGAAGCCGAGGCGCTGGCCGTGGCGCGCGCGGTGGCCGGCAGCCTGCTGGTGAAAACCGCGCTGCATGGCGGCGATCCGAACTGGGGACGCATCATCTGCGCGGCGGGCTACAGCGGCGTAGCGGTGGATCCGGAAAAAATGGAACTCTACTTCGGCAAGTACCCCGCGTACAAAAACGGCCTCCCCGCCAAAACATCCGAGGCCATCCTCGCCGCCGAGATGAAAAAGGGGAAGGTGCTGATGCGCCTCGTGCTCAACCGGGGCATGGCCGGCACCTCGTACATTTTTTGCGATCTCAGCCGCGAATACGTGACCATCAACGCGGACTACCGCACCTGATGGCGTACGATTTCACCGCCGCCAACGCGCCGGGCGAACAGGAGAAGGTCTACTCCATCACCGAGCTGACGCGGCTCATCAAGGATATGCTCGAAGGCTCGTTCCCCTCCATCTGGGTGGAGGGGGAGGTGAGCAAAGCGACCTATCACACCTCCGGCCACCTCTACCTCACGCTGAAGGAGGAAAAAGATGTGCTGGACGTAACCATGTGGCGCACCTCGCTGGCGCGCGTGCCGTTCCGCGTGGAGGCGGGCATGAAGATCATCTGCCGCGGGCGGATGAGCAACTACGGCCCCTATGGAAAATACAACATGGTCGCCGACCGGGTGGAACCGTCGGGGCTGGGCACGCTCCAGATAAAATTCGAGCAGCTTAAAAAGAAGCTCGCCGCCAAGGGATACTTTGAGGAGGAACGCAAACGGCCGTTGCCGGCGTATCCCACAACCATCGGCATCGTCACGTCGGCGGTGGGCGCGGCGTTCAAGGATGTCGCCCGCATCATCCGCCGCCGCAACCCGGCGGTGAAGATGATCCTCGCGCCGGTGCTGGTGGAGGGGGAGCAGGCGAAAAACCAGGTGGCGCGGGCGATTGACGATTTCAATGCGTATGGCAATGTTGACCTGCTGATCGTCGGGCGCGGCGGCGGCAGCCCCGAAAGCCTCTGGACGTTTAACGAGGAAATCGTCGCCGACGCCATTTACCGCAGCCGCATACCGGTCATCAGCGCGGTGGGGCACGAGATAGATTTCACCATCGCCGATTTCGTGGCCGACCTGCGCGCCAGCACCCCCAGCGCCGCCGCCGAACTGGCGGTGCCGAACGCCGCCGATCTGCGCTACACCGTGGAGCAGCTCCAGCGCAAAATGGCCGGGGACATGGTGGCGCTGGTGCGCGAACAAAAGCGGCGCATGGCCGATCTGATCCGCCGCCCGGTCTTCACCGACCCGTCGCGCACTTTCGAGCCGAACCGGCGGCGCGTGGACGAATGCCTGATGCGGATCGCCAACGCGGCGAACCGGCGGCGCGTGGAAAAAACCCAGCGCCTCGCCGCGCTGACGAAGCACTTGCAGCTGTTGCGCCCATCCGAACAGATCAGGCGCAAAACGGAGTACGTGGAGGGGCTGCGGGAAAAAATGGCCCAGAGGCTGCAACTGCTTATGGCGCAAAAGAAACAGAAGTTCACCTCCGCCGGGGGCAAGCTCGATATGCTCTCGCCGATGAAAGTCCTCGACCGCGGCTACGCCATCGCCCGCCTGCCGGACGGCACGGTGATTAAAGACGCCGCGCTGGTCTCCCCCGGCGATCCGTTGGAAATCCTTTTGCACAAGGGCCGGATAGGCGCGAGGGTGGAATCGGCAAGAAAGGAATAGCCTCTCGCGCCCCTGCCGCCATTATTGGAAAGGACGCCGCATGGACAGCTTTTCAGGAATAGGCGCCCGGTGCGCCCACATCGTCATTAGCGTCATTGCATCCCTAACGGTTGCGGCGCTGATGCCATTCATCGCGGGTTGCATCCATATGCCGCAAACCACCGCGCTGGACGCATCGCTGCCGCGCACGGTTATCAACGGGTATCCCTTTCACACGGAGGTTTACGGCGGCGAAAACCTGCCCGTGGTCATCGTCCTGCACGGCGGGCCGGGGGGCGATTTCACCTATCTGCGGCCGCTCAAGGCATTGGCGGATGAATACCGCGTGATTTTTTACGACCAGCGCGGCACCGGCCTCTCCGCCCGCGAGAGCACCGATCGCCACACCTTTGATCTCTTCGTCGAAGACCTTGACGCGCTCGTCGATTATTACGGAAACGGCAGGCCGGTGCGGCTCATCGGCCATTCGTTTGGCGGTATGCTTGTCACCGTATATATCTCGCGGCATGGCGAAAAGGTTTCCCACGCCGCCGTCGCCGAGCCGGGCATTCTCACCCCCGAGGCGCATACCGCGTTTCTGGCCCGGTGGAACGGCAGCATGACTTTGTGGTCAAAGGCGAAAGCCGTTCCCTATTTTATCGCCGCCTTGTTCGTGCGGCGGGAGGACGGCCACGAAACCAAGGACTACATCATGACGAAGATGTTGGGATCCGGGAACAACCCCCTCTATCAATGCGAGGGAAGCGCCGCACCCGCCGAAAGCGCGTTCCGGCGCGCCGGGTCGGCTTCGCTCGAATCGATGTTGCCTTACATGAACGGGGAGAAACCATGGCACTTTAATTTGACCGCGGGGGTTGAACGGTATTCCGGCAAACTCCTGATGCTGAGCGGCGAGTGCAGTTTCATCGGTTATGATTTTCAGGAGCGGTATCACCGTGCGAGTCTTCCGGCGGCGGCGCGGCATGTCTTGATGAAAAAAACCGGGCACGACATGGTTTCAGAACGCCCGGAAGAGACCGTGGCATTACTCAGGGAATTTCTGCGCGATTGATTCCCGCGGTTCCGCCCGCCGCCCGGATGCGGGCTTACCCGTCCTTGGCCGGCCCGCGGCCGCGCGAGTAGATGATCTGCTGCACGTTCTTCCCCGCCTTCGTGGCGGTTTGCCAGCCGATCAGCCTGAACCCGGTTTTTTGCAAAACGCGTATGGATGCGTTGTTGAATTCAAAAACATTGGCGGTGACGGCGGGCACCGGGTGCGTGGAAAAAATGTAATCCAGCATGAGTTCCACCGCGGCGGTGGCGATCCCCTGTTCCCAAAAATCCTCTCCCAGCCAATAGCCGAGCTCCGCGTTGAACCCGCCCGGCATAACGCGGTAGCCTATCGCCCCCGCCGCCTCCCCTTTCACCTCTATGGCAAAGTGGGTGCGGGGCGATGCGTTAATCGCCGATGCGACCCAATTGGCCGCGTGTTCTTCGGTGTAGGGATACGGGAAGTCGTCGCTGAGCGTCTGCCACACGTTGTGGTTTGCCGCATGGCGCGCAAGCGCCGGAGCGTCATCCCACAGGAAGGGGCGGATTAAGAATTTTTCGTGGCGCAGTTCGGTCATCGGCTTCTTCCTCTATTGTCCCGCGGCGGTGAACGCAAATGAGCGCATGGAAAGAGCGGCGTAGCGGAACCCCTCGAACACCGTTTCCAGCCGGTCGTCATCACGCGCGCAGCCGAGCGTGAAGAACAGCGGCATGAAATGTTCCGCTGTGGGATGCATCGCCGCCGCGTGGGGAGCCAGCGGCAGGTATTCGAACAGTTCCGCCGTGTCGCGGTTTTTCACTTTGGCCGCCACCCATGCGTCGAAGGCGGCAGCCTCCTTCAGTGGCGCGGCCTCCTTCGCCTCCCATGCCAGCAGCGAGAGATTGTGCGTCATCCCCCCGCTGGCGGCAAGGAGCACGCCCCGCGCGCGCAGGGGCCGCATCGCCTCGCCCATGGTGAAAAGCGTTTCGGGGGTGGATGGCCACGGCATGGAAACCTGCACCACCGGCACGTTCCGCTCCGGATACATGATCGTCAGCGGCACCCAGGCCCCGTGATCCAGTCCCCGCACGTGATTGAGCGCCACCGGAATCTTTTTCTCCGCCAGCAGTTCGGCGGCGGCCCGCGCCAAAGACTCGCTGCCGGGGGCGGGATATGTCATGCGGTAAAGCTCATCGGGAAAGCCGGAAAAATCGTGAATGGTTGCGTTGTTGCCGGCGATGGCGGTTACTTCCACCGTGCCGCCGGTGAGCCAGTGGGCGGAAACAACAATGACCGCCGACGGCGGACGTTTTTTCCCGAAAGCGGTAAGCGAATCGAAATACGGATCCCGCTCCCACGCCGCGGTTGGAGCGCCGTGGGAAATAAAAAGCGCGGGGGAAATGGAAACCCCGGGGCCGGCCCCCGGCTCAAACGTGTGAAAGTATTCCATACCCCCATTGTGGGGCCACCGGGCCGATCTGGCAACTCTCCCTGCTGTACCACGGTACACAAAATAGCTAACCCTGAAGGAGCAGTATTAGCCGGCATAGAAACGGTTGCCGCGCTTTTTCACAAGGCCGTCCTTCAGAAGCGAGGCAAGCCGCGCCGCCGTCCGCTCTTCGTCAAGCGCGATTATTTGCGCCAACGCCGAAACGGTCATCCCCCCTCCCGATTCCAAAAGCAGCTTTAACAATGCGCCGCGCGCCTGCCGGGCGCTTCCCTCGAATTTCGATTGACGCGGGTGGTGTGCCGACCGGCGCGCCGGATTGTTGTGCAGCCGCTTCAGCGCCGTGCCGTAATCCATTAGCGCCGAATACCACCGGCGCGGATTTTTCTGATCCAAAGCCCGTTCCACCAGCGGCAGCAGTTCGGCGTCCGTCACCCCTTCGCGCCCGCCAAAAAAATGGTGGATGAAGACGGCGCGGATGTTGGTCTCGATGAACACCGTTGGCCGGTTAAACCCGAAAGCGGCGATGCTGGCGGCGGTCGCCTTGCCAACGCCGGACAGGGTGACAAGCAGGGCCGGATCGTCCGGGAGACGCCCCTTGAATTCGGCGGTCACGCGCTCGGCCGCCGCGTGCAAAAACCGGGCGCGGCGGTTATAGCCCAGCCCCCGCCACGCGGTCAGCACCTCTTTCAGGCTGGCCTCCGCCAGCCGCTTCCAATTGGGGAACCGTCTTACGAAGCGGGGGAAGAACTCCGCCACGCGCGGCGCCTGTGTTTGCTGCAGCATGATCTCGGAAACAAAGGTGCCGTACGGCGTCACCTTTTTCCGCCACGGCAGGGCGCGCCCCTCTTTTGCGAAATGGGCATAGACTACGCGCCGGAACGCCGCCGCGGCGGAAGGCGAAAGTATTTTGCCGTTTCCCATGCCACAACTATACCTAAAAAGCTCCTGACATAACGCTGTCAGGAGCGCCCCGCTATCATGCATCCATAAACAAATTTAACAGGAGGGATGGTTAATGAAAAGAACGGCTCCTTTGATGGTTGCGGCATTTCTTTTTTGCGCGGCGCAAAGTTCCGCCGCCGAGGGGCCGCGAAGCTCTCCACAACACACCGCGGCCATACACGCCACGGGCAAACACGGCCCTGTCATTGTCGAGTGGGCGCCATTCACCATTATGCCGGGCACGGACGAGACGATGCTGGTAAAAGCCTCGGACGATATTCAAAATAATTTCATCGGCAAACAGCGCGGCTTTATCAAGCGTGAACTCTTAAAAGGCAAGGATGGCCGGTGGGTCGATATCGTTTACTGGAGCAGCCGTGAAGACGCGGAACTGGCGGGCAGGAACGCGATGGAAAGTCCCGTCTGCGCCGCCTACTTTGGCCTGATGGCCACGGTGGATCACAACGACCCGAACGCGGGAGTATGGCATTACGAGCGGATAAAGGCATGGAAATGAAAAGGGACTTAAAGAAGGAATTGAAGGAGATGTATTCCGCCTCCGCTAAAAAATGCGCGTTCGTCACGGCGCCGGAGATGAACTTCATCATGGCGGACGGCAGGGGCGACCCCAACAACAACCCGTCGTTTCAAGAGGCTGTCGAAGCCCTGTTCGCCGTCTCGTACACCATCAAGTTCGCCGTGAAAAAAGCGGGCGGCGGCGATTTTGCCGTGATGCCGCTGGAAGGTCTGTGGTGGAGCGATGGCCCCTTCGACATGAAAAACAGGGGCAACTGGCTTTGGACGGCCATGATCATGCAACCGCCGCATGTGACGTCCCAAACATTCAATGCCGCGCTGAAAACGGCGGCGGCGAAAAAAGATTTGCCAGGCCTTGTGCGTTTGCGTTTTGAACCATTCACCGAAGGGTATGCGGCACAAATACTTCACACCGGATCGTTTTCCACGGAGCCGCCAACCGTCCGCGCGTTGGACGGTTTCATCGCCGAAAACGGATGCGAACAGTCGGGAAAGCACCACGAAATCTATCTCACGGATATGCGCCGCACGGCCCCGGAAAAACTGAAGACGATCATACGCCACCCCGTGACACTGGTTAAGCGTCAAACATAGGGTAATCCGGAAGAAAAATATTCCTCCCCTTTTTACGGGGAGGATACAGGAGGGGTTTAAAAAGCCTCCCCTGTATCCCCTCCTTGCAAAGGAGGGGACGACTCTATATTTAACATCCAAGTGGCATGAAGCAGGCGGGGATGCGGTAACGGGTCGTGCGGTAACACTACTAACCTTTATTTTGGAGGACTGAATTATGGCGGAGAAACGGAAAGATATTGTGGTCTGGTTTGAAATCCCGGCGGCGAACTTCGAGCGGGCGGTCGGGTTTTATGAGAAGCTGGTGGGGTACAGCCTCATGCGCGAGAACATGGGCGCCCAAGCGGCGGTATTCAAGCATGACCAAGAGATAGTATCCGGCTGTGTGATGGAAAAACCCGGCCATAAGGGAATGGAAGGGGTGATGATTTACTTGAACTGCAACGGCTTTTTGGACGACGCGGTGGCGCGCGTGGAAAAGGCGGGGGGCAAACTTTGCTCGCCCATAGTAGAATTGCCGGGGGATATGGGCCGCTTCATTCACATTGAAGATACCGAAGGGAACCGCGTGGGGCTTCACGCCGTTGTGTAATATCATTTGAATAGCAGAAATATGGAAATGGGCGGAATTTGATTGCCCTTTTATCCTCCCCTTGTTCAAGGGGAGGATAGAGGAGGGGTTCGAAAAACATCCCCTGTTTCCCCTCCTTGCAAAGGAGGGGAAAGCCAAGAAAAAAAGGCGCATTTCTATATCAACAGCGTCCAAATGATGTAATTAGGGGAAATAAAGATGCGCCGGGCGGACAGGTTTTTTGGGATTATCCAGCTTCTCCGCTCCGGCCGCGTTATCACCGCGCGGCAAATCGCCGGCAAATTTGAAATTTCCGAGCGGACGGTTTACCGCGACATGCGCGACCTCCTGCTTTCCGGCGTTCCCATCGAAGGGGAGGCGGGGGTGGGGTACACCATCCGCGGCGGGTACGACCTGCCGCCGCTGATGTTCACCGAAGCGGAAATAGCGGCGCTGGCCATCGGCGCGCGGATGGTGCAGGCGTGGGGCGGACACGGCCACGGTATCGGGGCTGGCATGGCCCTGTCGAAAATCGAAAGCGTACTGCCGCCGCATTTGCGCAAAAGCCTTGATGATACGCGGGTCTATGCGCCGCCGCTTTCGATGCCCGCCGAATTGCGGAAACGGCTCGATGCCATCCACACCGCCATTGCACAGCGCCACACTATCGCCATGCGCTACACCGACGAAAAAGGAACCGCATCCTCCCGCACGGTGCGGCCGTTGGGGCTTTTTTTCTGGGGGAAGGTTTGGACGCTGGCGGCGTGGTGCGAACTGCGCCGCGATTTCAGGACGTTCCGCATCGACCGGATGGCAACCGTGACGGCACGTAAATCCATATTCAAAAACGAACCGGGAAAAACATTGGAAGATTATTTAGCGCTGGTGCACGAAACGAAATAGGCACGGCGACGTGCGGATTATCGCTGTTACCGGAAAACCGGATGGCTTATACTCGGAGATGGATTACAACTTTGCGGTAACGGTTATTTCTTTTAGGGAGCGGCGTATGGCGGCGGTTATTTTCAACGGGCTTTCAAAGCGGATGCTGGAGGCGACGCTCGCCGCGCTGCGCGGCGGCGAGTTGATCATTTATCCCACCGACACCATTTACGGCATCGGCTGCGACATGCGCAACGGCAAAGCGCTGGACAAGCTGAACCAGCTCAAGAACCGCCCCAGCAACAAACCGTTCAGCTTCATCGTGAACGATATCGCCGATGCCGCGCATTTCGCAAAAATATCCAACGCCGCCCACCGGGTAATGCGGCGCGTGCTGCCGGGTCCATACACCTTCGTGCTGCCCTCCAGCGCCGGCGTGCCGCGCAAAATGATGAGCACTGAACACACCGTGGGCATCCGCATTCCGAATCACCAAATACCGCTCACCATCGCGAAAGAATTCGGGGGCCCGATCATCACCACCTCGGTGAATCTTTCCAACGACCAGCCTATCAACGCCATCGGCGACCTCTCGCCCGCTTTTCTGGCGGCGGTGTCGGTGGTGATAGACGGCGGCGCGGTCGATAACGAACCCTCCACCATTATTGATTTCACAAAAGATGCGCCGGTGGTGCTCCGCAAGGGAAAGGGATTCGACGATCTGCGGCCTTACATCGACTTCGCCCAGAGCGGGGAATAACCCCAACCCCGCCTTTTCAGCCCCTTGCGGCAAGCTTTAAATAAATACGCGTTTTTACCCTTTTGGGGGAAGGCCCGCCGGAACCTTCGGTGTTATTATGTGTGCCAAGCTAGGCATTGACGCCGGCGATATTATCAAAGACGCGCACATATGGCGCATAATACCACCACCGGACGGGAGAGCGCGGAGATGAACGGCGATATCTGGCCCAGCATCATGCCCGAACCGCCCTACACGAAACCGGCCTACTGGCGCGGCGCCACCGTGCTGGTGGCCGAAGATGATGAAGTCTGGCGCCATGTGGTGGTCATGATCCTGCGCAAGCACGGATTCAACGTGCTGGAGGCGGCGAACGGCCGCGAGGCGCGCGAGCTGTACGAAACGCCGGGCCACGCCATCGATGTGATCCTCTCCGACATTCTTATGCCGCATGTCAACGGGGTGGAACTGGCCAAAATTAATTTTGAAGGCCGCTTTGTTCCCTTTATCATCTGCACCGCCGTCAACGACCCTTTCATGGCGCTGGAAGCGTTGCACCACGGCGTGCAGGATTACCTGGTGAAACCTACTGAAGAACATCTCCTGATCAACGTGCTGATCGGCGCCCTCGCCCGTCACCGCTTTTACCAGGAGACGAGGGAAAACCCCGCGTTCGAGGGAAATCTCGACCGGATTATCATCAAACCCCGCCTGAGCGAAGTGCCGCTCGCGCACTCGTGGCTATTTCACAAAATGGAGCCGTTGCGCCTTGCCAACCGCGATAAAGGATTCGTATACGCGCTGTATGAATTCATCATGAACGCGCACGAGCACGGCTGCCTCGGACTGGGGGAGCAACTGAAGGGAGAATTGATCCGCTCCGACCGTTACGCGGAAGAGCTGATGCGGCGCGAAAAGGAACGGCAGGGAGGCCGCATCGAAATATGCATCAGTCTTTTGCATGACAAGGTGGCCATCACCATCGAAGACGACGGCCCCGGCTTTGATCCCCAACCCTATCTGAAATTAAGCCATGACGATCTGATTGAACGGCTTAAGCGGCCTAGCGGGCGCGGGATCGCCATCGCCTCGCGCCAGTTCGACTCGGTCATCTACGGCAACGGCGGCTCCCGCGTGACGCTCATCAAGCTCTTGGGCCACCCAGCCGCCACGCTGGCATAAGGGCCGGAACCGGCTTAGCCCAAAAAAAAAACCGTGGCTGGGCGCGACCTAGTCCCTTTTACCATGTTGACCGTCTTTCATCCGCTTTTCCAGATCTTGGGGGGCGACAAATATATAAGCTTTCCCTGACTTCAATTTATCAAACAGAAACAGAGTATCCGAAAGCTCCAGCAAATCCTTGCGTGCTGACTCGTAGGCGACATTGTGATAGGTTTGATGACCGGCAATTGTATAGACGCGGCCGGGATGTTTTAATGCGTTGCGCAATAATGACATTTGCCTGAAATTAAGTTTAGTGCGTAATTGAATGTTCGAATTCAAAAATACCTCGGCATTGTGGATTTCCACGGATTTTTCACGTAGGTACAGAAACAGTTCGTCAATCGCCTTTCTCATTATGTCGAGCTGATGCAAAATAAAGTAGGTAACGTCATTATCGTCGGTTTCCGTATATAAAAAGGAGCGCGCATATTGCCCCAGCGCCCTTTTAATTACCGACGAAATGGATACATATTCCATAAGCCAGCAATGGCTGTTAATTACAGACCAATAGAACACCGCGCGGGCCGTTCTTCCGTTGCCATCATCAAATGGGTGGTTATACGCCAACATAAAATGCAGAATAATCGCGCGAACAACGGGATGAATAAACGGTGAGGATTCTTTAGAGTTGGCGAAAGTGCAATATTCTTCCATTAATTGGGGCAGATTGCCGGCGGGCGGAGGCATATGCAGCACTTCATGATCGCGGGCATCGTGAACCAAAATATCGTCAGATTGCCGATATTGTCCAGCGGATGAAGGATTATCAAGAGTATTGAGAGTAAGTATTTTATGCAGCTCAAGAATAATTGATGGCGTAAGCGGATCATTTTTATGGTCAAGAACGAACCGCATCGCATTATAGTTGTTATAAATCATTTGTTCGCTTTTATCTTTTGGAGATCTGCGGGCGTACAGCATTTCCTTGGCGGCCATTCTTGTCGTTGCGGCACCTTCCATCTGGCTGGAAAAAGTGGCCTCGTCGACCAGCATTTTGAAGTGATAGCTTCTTTGCTCGTTTGAGCCCGAAAGTATGCCACTCAATGAACTGTCGGTTGTAATATTTCCAGCGGAGAATTTATCAAGCCAATGAAGATTTTTTAAAATCGTATCCGTTGTGGCAAATTTGAAAGACGCCCCCTTCTTGTCCTTAAATGGCAAAGTTTTATACAGCGCGTTTCTGGCTGTTTTTATGCCTAACCACCGTTCTTCTGAGGTTTTGCCAACAGGAGAAGGAAGATGCCTCAGCTTATCCCAATGCAAGTATCGGCCAATGTCATCGGTGGGGGAGTTTGGCGAAAGAATAATCATAGCTGCTTTGACATTATCGGATTGAAATAGTTTTGTAAGGAGCTCCTGATAATTCGGAGGAGTTTCGGGTATTTTCAATTTTTCAATTCCCCTTAATAAAACATCTTCAATTACCATAATGGTAGATATTGGTAGTTGGATGGTAGGATAGCATTACTTGTAAATACCAGCAATAACAATATTGGTATAAACCTCAATTACCATAATGGTAGATATTGGTAGATAATTAGTATCTGGCATTATGTACTAATATATCAATTACATGAGATGATGGCTAAAAATAAAAAAACCGTGGCTGGCCCCCCTCCCCAGGGATTTAACCAACCACGGTACAGAAAACGGCTAAGAGCCTTACCAGCCCTCGCCGTCGGTGTACGCGGGATGAATGAGATCGCGGATTGAAATAACGCTGATGATTTTGCCGTTCTCGGTGACCGCGAGGTGGCGCAGCCGGTGTTTGTCCATCATGTCGTTCGCTTCGGTGAGCGCCGCGTTGAGATCGATGGAAAACAGGGTGGTGGTCATGATCGTCTCCACCTTCGTTTTAGCGCTGTCCGCCCCGACCGCCATGACTTTGTGCACCAAATCGGTATCGGTGAGCATGCCGATCACCTGCTCCCCCCGCGCGATGAAAATGGAGGAGTACCTGCGTTCGGTTAGGTATTTGGCCGCGTCGAGCGCGGACGCCCCTTCCGGAATCGTGTTCAATTTCGGCGCCATGCGGTCTTTGACTTTCAGCATTATTTCTTCCCCTTCCCCTCGGTTTTGAACGATCCAATTGCGCCCTGCACACGGACTTCAGGTTTTTCATATATGGTGAAGTCGATGGAATCGGTCGGGCAGACCTGCGCGCAGAAGGTGCAGCGGATGCACAGATCGCGGTCGATCTCGATGCCGGTGATACCCTGTTCTTTCATGCTGATGTTTTCGTTGAACAGGCGGCTGAATTCCAGTTCGGTCAACTCCGCCATTCCCAGGCACTTTTGCGGGCAAACATCCACGCAGTTGTTGCACAGGATGCAGGTGTCGGAATTGTAGCGCCAGGTGTGGCTGCACTGGAAGCACCGGGCCGCCTCCAGCATCGCTTCTTCCCTGGTGAACGTGCGTTCCACCTCCTCAAAGGTGTTGAGACGCAGGTTCAGCGGAATGTTTTCGGCGTGGTGGCGGCTGATGTTGTCGTACGAAGCCAGCTTCGCCGGTGTTTGATCCTCCTTGAGGAGGAGGTCTTCCGTGCGGCTGTATTCGCCGCGGGTGCCGCGCAGGAAGGCGTCGATGCTGATCGCCGTGCGGTGGCCGTCCGCCACGACATTGATCACATCGCGCGTGCCGGTGATGTAATCGCCGGTGGCGAAGATGCCCGGCAGGTTGGTTTCGAACTGCTGGTTCACATCCAGCGATCCCCAACTGGTGAGGCGCAGGCCGGATTTTTGGGAAATGAACGACATGTCCGGCGATTGGGAAACGGCCGGCATGACGTAGTCGCATTCAAGAACGAATTCGGATCCGGCCACCGGCACCGGCTTGCGGCGGCCCGATGCGTCCGGCTCGCCCAGCTCGGATTTTATCAGCTTGATGCCGCTGACATTGACGCCGTCGTTTGAGACGATCTCCACCGGGGCCTCGAGGTAGCGGAACACAATCCCCTCGTCCTCGGCCTCGACTATTTCTTTTTCGTTGACCGGGATTTCCGTCCGGGTGCGGCGGTAGACGATGTAAACCTTTTTCGCGCCGAGACGGATGCTGGAGCGGGAAACGTCCATCGCGGTGAAGCCGCCGCCGATAACCGCGACGGTCTTGCCGGCCATCGGCGGAAGTGATTTGCCCAGATTCACCAACTGCATGAAGGTGCAGCCGTGATAGACCCCTTTCAGGTTTTCGCCCGGCACTTTCAGGTGCACGGCCTTGTGCGCGCCCGCGGCGATCAGGATCGCCTTGAATTCCGCCTGCATCTCATGGAAATGAATATCGCGCCCCACCATCGTGTTGTAGCGGATTTCCACGCCCAGCCGCTTGATGTATTCCACCTCGAAATCGATCACTTCGCGCGGCAACCGGTAGGCCGGGATGCCGTAGCGCATCATACCGCCCGGATGGGGGAACATTTCGAACACGGTGGGGCGGTACCCCAGCTTTGCCAAGTCGTGCGCGGCGGTGAGACCGGCCGGGCCGGCGCCGATGATCGCCACCCGCTCCAAAGTGTTGTAGCGTTGTTCCGGCAGCTTGAACGTGTCTTTGGAATAGTCGGTGGCGGACCGTTTCAGCGACATGATGGAAAGCGATTGATCTATCATGCGGCGGTTGCAGCCCCGCTCGCACCAGTGCTGGCAGATGCGGCCACAAACGGCCGGGAAGGGGTTGGTTTCCCGGATCAGGCGGTGCGCAGCGTCAAAATCACCTTCGCGGATAAGTTGTATGTAGCCCTCGACATCGGTATGCACCGGGCAGTTGGTCTGGCATGGCACCCCTTGGTAGGATCGCTGGTCATACAAAAAATCGTATGTGCGTTTGGTTTCCGAAGCCATATTTCAACCTTTCATTCATCGCGCCCGCTTAGCCGTACCTCCTTACATGATACGCATAAACAGGCGGTTGGGCAACCTATTTCAGGGTCAGCAGGAAGTCGGCAATCTGCTCCATCTGGCTTTCAGCCAAGTTGAATTTAACCCCCAGGGAGTGCTTGGCCATCTTCGACGGATTGTTCCAAAACTCCATCATTTTGTCTTTATCGTACCGGTTGCCGACCTTGGAGAGATCAGGCCCGATCTTGCCCCCCTTGCCTTCGATCGTGTGGCAGAACCAGCATTTCGACCTGATGAAGAGCCTTTGGCCGCCGGGCAGCGAGTCAATATTGGGGAACTGGCGTTCATAGTCGCCAATGAATGAGGCGGTTTCGCCCCCCTTCTTCATGTACAACTGACTGTTGTGGTAGAGGTACTTGGCCGGCAGTTTCGGCTGGCGGAAGCTGAAAACATAGACGGTGAGGGCGTGCGCCTGCTCGTCGCTGAAACCGAAGTTCGGCATAACGGTTTCTTCCAGTTTAAGCTCGGGATCGTTGGGGGTGATTTTTGCCGGATCCTTGAAATGTTGCACGGTCCAGTTGTATTTGTTCTTTTCCCCTTCCACGTATTTCATTACGTGGGTACCATCGAATTCATGACCGATCTTGTCGCCGAATTCGGTTAAATCGGGTCCCAGCACCTCGCCCACGCCCCTGATCGTGTGGCACGAAATGCATTTGATGCCAAGGTCGTTCGCCCCTTCGGTGATGTCGCGCGAGGAGGTGATCATCTCGGCCCCTTTCAGGCGGTAGCCGGGCCGGAACAGTTCCTCGTGGCACTGCGGGCAGGAGGCCTGCACCATGTTGTTCGGCAACATCGGGAAATCCCAATTTGCTATGTGGTGCGCATGTGCTTCGGTTTTTTCAGTGGCGTGCCCCTGTCCTTGGTGGCAAATGGTGCAGCCGATTTTATTGAAGTCATGCTCGCGGGCCGCCGCGTGGTAGCGGAATGGTTCCGGGGCGTCTTTGAGGGCCGGGTTGTCATATCCCAAGTGGCACGAGACGCAGCGGTCGGTTATCCCCAGTTCGTTGTTCCATACCTGAAGAATCTTGAGGGGGGTGCGTTTCAGCGTTTCCACCGTTTCGGGGTTCTTTTCCCGGGCGGTGGCCAATTCAATATACTCATGCTGGAAATGCCGCCATTCGGCCGTGTACTCCTTCGCGACGGTGAGGCCGAAAAGGGCGAGCAGCGACATGGCGAAGATGGCGTAGAGCAGGTTCTGGTTCCGCGTCCAGAGGACGATGAACCCGAGGATGTTTACAACGAGTATCGCTACGACAATCTTTTCAATCATGGCCGCCTACTTTATATTTTGAACCACGGGGTTTCGATGATGTACTTGATGTTAAAGCTGAGCCGCAGGACGATTTTCACAACGGTAGCGATCATCATCAACACATGGCTCTGCACCACGAAATACTTGATGTAGCCGAGTTCCTTCAAATACTTATCCAGCCCTTGCACCGGGCGGGATTTCGGAAACAGCTTTGTCACCAGGAACGGCAACACCATCCCGATGCTGAAAAAGCCGATCAGCAGCGCCAAGCCGGTGCCGGTGGAGAGCGACCCGAGCTTCGCGCCCCCCTGTTTCAGCGCCACCCCTTCGCGGGTCCAGCCATGGCCGGTCAGGTCGTAGTCGATAATGGGCCAGTAGACTTCCCAACTCGGTCCGCGCAACAACTGGCCGACAAAAATGAGGGTGGCCCAGAAAACAATGCCGAAGGTGAAATAAGCCACGGCGAACCGGCGCTGGCTCCATCTATAGTGCCCCTGCTCGGTTGGCGTGATATCGACATAAGGGATCAGTATGAGGCCGATCAAAATCTGCTGTGGTAGCATCACGCCGGCGATCCACGGATCGAAGTACACGAGCAGTTCCTGCAGGCCGATGAAGTACCACGGCGCCTTCGCGGGGTTCGGGGTCTTGGCCCACTCCGCCATTTCCTCCAGCGGCGCGTACGCCAGGAAGGAAACGCCCCACAGCAGGATCGTGATGAAAAGCATCATGAGGAAAATGACCCATACGAGGTTCGGCCACGACGAAACGCGGGGATACCCCGGCTTGTTCATCAGCATGTAGCCGGATTTGTCTGACCTGAATTCCTGTTCCACCATTACCTCCACGTGCTCACAAAGGACCCGAGAAGCCGTCTTTGCGGATTCTCCAGAAATGGAAGATCATCAACAACGTCGCCACCAGCGGGATGCCGACGCAATGCCACACATACGCGCGCACCAGCGCGTTCGGCCCGATGCGGGTGCCGCCGATGATGGCGAAACGGATGTCGTTATCGACCTGCACGCCAAGCAGTTCGTGGAACGGGCCTTCATATCCCATCAGCGGCGTCGCGGAGGCCATGTTGGTGCCCACGGTCACGGCCCAGAACCCCAGCTGATCCCACGGCAACAGATAGCCGGTGAAGGAGAGCAGCAGGGTGAACAGCAGCAGGAGAACGCCCACCACCCAGTTGAACTGGCGGGGGGCCTTGTAGGATCCGGTGTAAAAAACGCGCATCATGTGCAGCATCACGGCCAGCACCATGCCATGCGCCGCCCAGCGGTGCATATTACGCAAGATGACGCCGAATGGCACCATAAAACGCAGATCCTTCATATCGTTGAAGGCGCGATGCTCTTCCGGCACGTAGTAGAACATCAGCAGGATGCCGGTGAGCGTCAGGAGCAGGAACAGGAAAAAGGTGATGCCCCCCATGCACCAGGAGTAACGCAGCCGGAGGCCGTGCTCGCCGACCTTGGTCGGGAAAATGTGCATGTAGAAACTGGACCGCATGACCGCCATCCGCTTGAGCAGCGTGCTGGGGTAGCCGGTCCGGAAGATCGACTTGTAAATCGGGTTATCGGTCAAAAGGGCGGAGATCAACTCAAACGTTTTTTGCACCGGGGTTTTCCGCTGGTTCTGATGTTCTGTCATGATGGCCCGCCTTTATGCTTTCAACGGAAGGAAGTAGGGCGGTTTGGTAATAACCGCTTTTTCGTCATCGTGGAAAAAGACGTCGGGATATTTTTTTACCGCTTGCAGGTTGGGGCGGCGGATGCCCAAAAGACCGGTGGTGACGATCATGGAACCGTCCGGCCCCAGCGAAATTTTGGGGCGGTAAAGCGGTTCGGGGGCCGGGCCGCCGATCGGCTCGCCTTCCACGTTATAAAGGGAACCGTGGCAGGGGCACTTGAACAACGCCTCGCTGGGGAACCAGTTGGGCGTGCAGCCCAAATGGGTGCAAACGCCGACGAGGCCGTAAATACCTTTGCCGTTGCGGAGAATCCAGACGCGCTGGTTTTTTTTCCAGCGTTCATCCACCACCACTTTTTCGTTGCCCGAGGGGGCCACGTACTCTTCCGGCTTGCCGGCGTTAAAAGTGGAGCGGGGTTCGTATAGAACGCCCGGATAGAAATATTTGGCCGCCGCGCCGCCCACGCCGCCAAAAAAGGCAAGCATGGATCCCCATCCAACCAAATTGAAAAATCGCCTGCGCGACAAATCTTCGTCAGCCATTCCCCGTCCTCCCAATGTTCCCTCTCCGTTGGCAATATGGCAAGTGCGGGTTTTTATATCATGGCCCAAGGGAAAATGTAAACAGTTTTTCAACAAAACGTTTAAGGTATTTTTCCCGGAGGATCAGGGGAATATTTTCCCCGGATTGAGAAGGCCCGCGGGATCGAACGCTTTTTTCAATCGCTTGCTGATTTCCACGCCGGATTTTCCCAGTTCCTTCCCGATATAGGGCATTTTCACCAAACCTACCCCGTGCTCGCCAGAGAGCGTGCCCTCAAGGTCGAGCGTGATTTGCAGCACCTCGTCCACGGTCTTCAGCGCCAAAGCATACTCTTCGGGGTCGGATGCATCGGTCATCACATTCACGTGAATGTTGCCGTCGCCGGCGTGACCGAAGTTGACAATCGGCAAGCCGGTGCGGCTCGACAGTTCATCCAGCCGATCCATCAATTCGCCGATGCGGTTGCGCGGCACGGTAACGTCTTCGTTAATTTTTGTCGGGCGCAACCGGTTGAGCGAGACGGAAATGGAACGCCGCACTTTCCAAAACCCCTGCGCCTCGGCGGCATCGCGGGCGATAGTGAATGAACGCGCGCCCAGCTTTTCGCAAATCGCTTTAATCCCCTCCATCTCCTTCAAGGCCGCGCCGGGCTCGCCATCCGTCTCCGTCAGCAGCATTCCCCCGGCGTCGGCGGGCAGCCCGATGCGCAGGTATTCCTCCACGCAGCGGATGGCGGTCCGGTCGATATATTCCAGCGTGCGCGGCACAAGCCGGGCGCGGAGCACCGCGGTCACGGCATCCACCGCCGCGCGGCGGTCATCGAACACCGCCATCGCCGTCACCACCGTTTTGGGCAGCGGCGCCAGCTTCAACCGTATTTTCGTGATAATGCCGAGGGTTCCTTCGCTGCCGACCAGCAACCGGGTGAGGTCGTACCCCACCGCCCCTTTCGCGCACTTGATGCCGGTTTCCACCACGCTGCCATCCATGAAGACCGCCGTGAGGCCCATCACATAATCGCGCGTGACGCCGTATTTCACCGCCGAGGGGCCGCCCGCGCCGGTCATCACGTTGCCGCCGATGGTGCTGCTCTTCAGGCTTGCCGGGTCGGGCGGGTAAAAAAGGCCGTGCTTCGCCAGCTCTT